>NZ_JCBAMT010000144.1:0-9017 GCF_059760445.1 Achromobacter sp. D7-1
CCCGCGGAATTTCCGCGGGCGCGGCTTTTTCTTGCGCAATGGCGGGGCTAGCGCACCGGCCAGCCGTACATCAGGCCGCCGTCGCGCCATTGCGCGTTCAACGCGCGCGGCAGCTTCATCGGGCTGCTCATGCCCAGGTTGCGCTCATAGCTTTCGCCGTAATTGCCCACTTGCTTGACGATGTTGTAGGCCCATTTGTCGTCCACGCCCATGTTGCGCCCCATGCCGGGTGTCACGCCCAGGATGCGCTGCACGTTGGGGCTGTTGGCCTTGAGCTGCGCATCGACGTTGGACGAAGTGATGCCGAATTCCTCGGCCTCCAGCATCGCGTTCAGCGACCAGCGCACGATGTTGATCCAGTTGTCGTCGCCCTGGCGCACCATGGGGCCGAGGGGGCTCTTCGAAATGTTCTCGTCCAGGATCACATAGCTCTCGGGGTTTTCCAACGTCATGCGGGAAGCGGCCAGTTGCGACTTGTCGGAGGTGAAGGCGTCGCAGCGTCCGGCCGAAAAGGCGCGCACGATCTCGTCGTATTTCTCGATGACGACCGGCTTGAAGCGCAATGACTGCGAGCGGAACCAGTCGGCCAGATCGAGTTCGGTCACGGTGCCGGGCTGCACGCAGACCGTGGCGCCGTCCAGTTCGCGCAGCTTCTTCACGCCCAGCTTGTCCGACACCATCACGCCCTGGCTGTCGTAGTAGTTGACCGCCACGCTCAGCAGGCCGAGCGTGGTGTCGCGCGCCATTGTGGGCGTCACGTTGCGGGTCAACACGTCGACCTCGCCGGACTGCAACGCGGTGAAGCGAGCCTGGGTGGTGAGCGGCGTCAGGCGGTACTTCGTCGCGTCATTGAACACCGTCGCCGCGATGGCGCGGCACATGTCCACGTCCAGGCCGTGCCAGGTCCCCTTGCTGTCGGGCGCGGAAAAGCCTTGTATGCCGGTCGATACGCCGCATTGCAGATAGCCCCGCTTGCGTACCGTGTCGAGCGTGGGGCCGGCGAATGCCTGGCTGGATACGGCGGCCAGCGCCAGGGCGCAGATGGCGTATGTGCGTCGGTGCATGTCGTTCTCCTGCCGGGCGGGCCGGCGCCGGATGGTTGCGGAAAGGGGCTTCAGGCGGCGCGCGCGGACGGCTTGGCGATCTTGTCCAGGCTTTCCGTCAGAGCCTGGTCCAGGATCGCAATGGCGCGGTCGATCTCGGCGTTGCTTACGGTCAGCGGCGGCGCGATGCGCCACACCGAACCGCGTTCAGGACGGCGGCGGATGTTCATGGACAGGCCCAGTTCGAAGCAGCGCTGCGTGGTCAGCGCGCCGAGCTGGTGATAGGGTTCGCGGGTATTGCGGTCGCGCACCAGCTCCACGCCCAGCAGCAAGCCCAGCCCGCGCACGTCGCCGATGGCTTCATGGCGCTGCTGCAGTTCCAGCAAACCGCGACGCAGGTAGTCCCCCTGGGTTCGGGCGCGTTCGATCAGGCCTTCGCGCTGGATGGTATCCAGCACGGCCAGGCCCACCGTGGCGGGCAACGGGTCCGATACGTGGCTGGTGTAGAAGGTGAAGCCCTTCTCGTGCACGTCCTGCTCGATGGCGGGCGTGGTGACGGCGGCGGCCAGCGGCAGGCCGCCGCCCAGCGTCTTGGACACGCTCATGATGTCGGGCGTGACGCCGAAGTACTCGGAGCCGCTGCGGTAGCCGATGCGGCCGAATGCGGTCTGTGCCTCATCGAAGATCAGCAGCATGCCGCGCGCGTCGGCCGCCTGCCGCAGCGCCTGCATGTAGGACTTGGGCGGCACCAGCACGCCGCCCGCGCTGATGACGGGCTCGACGATGATGGCGGCCGGCCTGCCGGCGGAAGCCATGTCGAACATCTTCAGGCCAATCTCCAGGCAGGCCAGCGCGGATTGCTCGGCGTCCATGCCGGCGATGTAAGGACGGTAGGCGTTGGGTTCGGGCATGACGAACACGCCGGCGGGCGGCACGCCGTAGCCCTTGCGGTCGCTGGCATAGGAAACCGAACCGGCTCCGCTGGTCACGCCGTGCCAGGAGCCGCCGATGGCCAGGATCTCGAAGCCGCTCTTGTGCATCTTGGCCATGCGCAGGGCGATTTCGTTGCTTTCCGAGCCGGTGTTGACGAAGATCGACTTGCTCAGGCCTGCGGGCATCCAGTCGCGTGCGACGGTGGCTGCCAGCTGGGCCACAGCTTCCGGAATCATGCCGCTGAAAAAGTGGAAGGCGGTTTCGCCCGCCTTGTGTACCGCCTCGACGATGGCTGGATGGTTGTGGCCGATGGTGGCGCACATCTGGCCCGAGGTGAAGTCCAGGATCTCGCGCCCGGTGTCGTCGCGCACGATGGCGCCCCGGGCGGACGTGAACAGATTGGGGAAGGTATCGCCGCCGTAGCGTACGAGATATTCGCGGGCAGCGGCGCGCAGGGTTTCATCCATGTTTACACTCCGTGGCGTGTGGGCTCCAATGCGGAACCGATGGCCGCAGTGTCGGGCAGGGCGCGGACATCGTCCAATGCGAACTAAGCATGCGCGCCGATGCGTCGCGCGCATGGCCGATGCGGATTACGCATGACGCAAGGAGCACTATGGATACCCGGTGGTTGCAGGACTTCATCACGTTGTCGGAGGTGCGCAATTTCACGCGCGCCGCCGAGGCGCGCAATCTGTCGCAGGCCGCGTTCAGCCGCCGCATCCAGAGCCTGGAGAACTGGGCGGGCGCGCGCCTGATCGACCGCACGGCGTTTCCCACCCAGCTCACCGAGGCGGGAGAACGCTTCCGTGGCGCGGCGATAGAACTGATCAACCAGTTGGCTGAGGCGCGCGCCGGTATCGCAGGCGTGCCGGCGCAGAACCAGTTGCGTCTGGCGACTTCCTATGCGCTGGCGACCGCGCATTTGCCGAAATGGTGGCGGACCTGGAGCGAGGGCAAGTTGCTCAGCTGCAGCCTGCAGACGGGCAATGTGCACGACACGGTGTCGGCCTTCACCTCGGGTGCGGCGGATTTCCTGATCTGCTTTCATCAGGTGGCCCAGCCCTTGCCGCTGGATCCCGCGCGCTACGACTGCCTGATACTCGGTCGCGAGCTGATCCGGCCGTACGCGGCGCGGGCGCTGATCGAGCGCACCGGCTTGGACCTGCCCGGCACGGCAGCCCGGCCGGTTCCCTTGCTGATGTACTCGGCCAACGTCTACTTCGGACGCCTGATCGATGCGGCGATCGAAGGGGCCGCGGCGCCGTTGCATGGCGTGCGCATGTTCGAGGCCGAGATGTCGGACGTGCTGGGCGACATGGCCGCCCAGGAACTGGGCGTCGCCTGGCTCGCGGATAGCGCGGTGCAGCGGCTGGCGTCGGCGGATCTTGCACCGCTGGCCAGCCGCCTATGGGATATCGAGGTGTCGATCCTGGCGTTCAAGGACCGCGCCGACTCGCGCCCCGCGGTGGAATCGATGTGGCAGCGGATGCGCGCGACCGCTCAGCCGGCGTAGCCTTCCAGCACGTTGGCGACGTTGATGCCCACGTCCGCCACGGCATAGCCGCCTTCCATCGTGAACACCGCCGGCAGGCCCAGGCCGGCCAGCAGGCGGCCCACGTGCAGATAGTCGGCGCTCTTGAGCTGGAACTTGGAGATGGGGTCGCCTTCGTAGGTGTCCACGCCCAAGGCGATCACGACTGCGTCCGCGTTGAAGGCGCGCACGGCGGCCAGTCCCTGTTCCAGCGCCTGGGTCCAGGCGGCAAAGCCCGTGCCGGCGGGCAGCGGCAGGTTCAGGTTGGCGTCCAGGCCGGCGCCCGCGCCGCGCTCATCGGCGTAGCCCAGGTAGAAGGGGTACTCGGTGGTCGGGTCGCCGTGGACCGACACGGTCAGCACGTCGCCGCGTTCGTAGAAGATGCTTTGCGTGCCGTTGCCGTGGTGGTAGTCCACGTCCACGATGGCGACGCGTTCGGCGCCGGCTTCGCGTAGCGCCTGCGCGGCCAGCGCCGCATTGTTCAGGAAGCAATAGCCGCCGAAGAAATCGGGACCAGCATGGTGGCCGGGCGGGCGCGTGAGCGCCATGGCGGCGCGCGGGCCGCCCGCCGCGGCTACGGCGCGCGCGGCGTCGATGGCGCAGGCGGCGCCCGCAGTGGCGGCTTCCCAGGTGCCGGCGGTCAGCGGGCAGCCGCTGTCGAACGAGAACAGGCCGACCCGCGCGGCGAAGTTGGTGGGTTCTATATCGTGGCGGAAGCCGCGCACGGGCCAGATCGAGGGTAGGACGTCCAGTTCGGCGTTGGCCGGGTCCAGGGCAACCCAATCGTGCCAGGCGCTGGCCAGGAAATCCACGTAGCGGGGCGTGTGCACGCGCTTGACCAAGCCCAGGTCCGCAGCCGAGGGCATGCGCAATTCTCCGATGCCGCGCTGGCGCAGCGCCTGCAGCACGAACTCCAGGCGCGCCGGGGTCTCGTGGCAGGGCACCAGCTTGCCGCGGAACATTTCCTGCCGGCCAGCATGTTTGTCATGGACAGGGTTGTGGAAGATCAGCACGGCGGGGATGTCCTCGGACGTAGAGCCAGGAAGGCGGAAGCGCAACTATAGCGGCCGCGATGCTTGCGGCGCCACGGCTGGCGCGCGACGGCACGGGTTGGGGCGGGTGCTTCCCGGCGTGTGCGCGCCTAAGGGCCAGGCCGCGCGACGCATTTTCCGGCCTGGGACCCCGGGTGCGGAATGCGCCGCTCGGACTCGCCTTCGCGCCGTGTCCAGGAAATGGCCTGCGCCGTGCCGTCCGGACATACCCGGTATTCCTCGAAGCCATAGGTGTCGGCGCTGTAGCGGCACGCCACGGAAAAGACAGGTTTGCTTGCGTCGAACACGGGGTTGACGAAGCCGCGGCAGGGACTGGCCGCAGCATCGGGATGCGGCATTTCGAGAAAGCGTCCTTCCTGCGGGCGGTACAGGAATATGCGCGAAATAGCCTGTGTGCTCCCGCCGGTCTGGCCGACGACGAAGTCCCGGTAGCCATCATGGTCCACGTCCACGTCCTGGAACTGGTCGATGTCTTCGTCGCCGTCGAGGCGAGGGATTTCCTGCGCAGTGCCGTCGCCCACGCGTACGCTCAGGCGCTGCTCAGGCAGTTCGGAAACCGTTACCACGGCAGACAGGCCGGGGCGGATCGAATAGGGGTAATCGCGCGCGGCGGCGTTCTGGCTTAGCGCTGACAGCGCGGCTAGCGCCGCCACGGACAAGAATGCTCTCATGGGGCGCCCTCCGCGCCATCGACTCGGTGAGGCATTATGCCGCAGCGGCTTGCGGGGAAACCAGGATCCCTCACCCCGCGTCGGGCGGTGGATCCTGGGTAGAATTCCAAGATACGCAAGATCGCCGCGACGCGCTCCGCCCGCCATGAATTTTCCGTTTCCCATCCGTCAAGAATGTCCGCCGGGCGCATGCGTGTGCGACCGGGAGCGGCTGCTGGCCGATCCGGCCGCGGACATCCGCGTGCTGCGGCTGACCAAGGAAGAGGAGAAGCGCCTGGTGGCGCGGCTGGAGAACATCTCCAGCCTGGAGGACCTGCGCGCCATGCAGGGACGCATCCAGGCGCAATTGGGCATCGTGATCCTCATCACGCCCAGCGAAAACGAGGTGCGCACTTCGCGCGGCATTGCGATCCAGCTGGAGGACCAGCTCGGCTTGTGCCGCAAGACGCGCACGGCGATCCCCGCCGCCATCCGCCGCGGCTTCGACAACCGACCCGAGATCGTCTATGCGTTGCTGAACGAGCGCGACCTGCTCAGCGGCACCTGAGCGTGTTCAGGACTTCTTCGCCGCGCCGCAGGGCGCAAGCGGCACCACGTCGGCAGGCGCGCGTCCGGCGTCCGGACGCGTCGCATCGCGCTTCTTGCCCAGGCTGACCGGGTAGATCAGCAGCACCGCGCTGCCGGTTTCCAGCTTCGGATCCTGCTTGGTGCCGTAGGCCACGGTCCAGCCGCGCACGGCCAGGGGGGCCAGCGTGTACTGCAAGGCGGAACCTGGCGAGACATGCGCGACCTTGCCGGCAAACAGATCCTGCTGATGCGTTTCGGCGCCGTTGGCGCTGACATAGGTGGCGATGCTGACCAGCGCCGCGCCATTGCCGGGGCGGCCCAGCACCGCGGTCTTGTATTTGCCGGGAGGGATGTCGGTCAGGTTGACCGTGAGCGGTCCGGCCGCGTTCCCTTTGGAATCCAGGCTGACCCCGTTGATTTCGGCGCGGGCCAGGGGGGAGGTGCCGGTGTTGCGCACGCGCACGCTGTATTCCCCGGAAGTCCCCGTGACCGTGCAGACCTCGACGCCGTAGGCGGCGCGCGCAGGATGGGCCTGTGCTGTCGTGGCGGCCGTGGCCAGCAGGGCCGCCAGGAACAGCTTGGGGACAGGGGAATGAACGATGGGCACGGCACGCTCCTATAAGGAGGCAGCGCGCCGGGTTGCCGCGTTGCCTGCCCTATTACACCACTTGGCGGCCGGGCGCCGCGGCCTGCTCGCGCTTGCCGGCCAGCCAGTGGAGGATCAGCGCCAGCACCAGCAGGCCCACCATGATGAAGCCCCAGAAGATCCAGGCCAGCACCGAGATCAGCGTGCCGAGGCTGCCGGCGAAGGGCAGCATCTGGTTCAGGCCCTGCGCGGCCCACACCAGGCCGCCTTGCAGCGTCTGCAGCCAGGCGGGGTCGACCCAGGCCGCGGCCCAGGCGGGCGGCACCCATTGCGACGTGTCCAGCGCCGTGCCGGGCACCTGAGTCGTGGCGATGGTCGACAGGACCCAGTTGGTCAGCTGCAGCGTCAGCGCAACCAGCCCGGTCCAGAGTGCGGCGAGCACGGCGAAGGCGAGCCAGATGATCTTTTTCATTGAGGTGGTACTCCGATGTTTCTAAAGAGGGGCCACGATAAGGCGGATTCTATTTCTGAAAAACCAGCGTGGTTGTGACAAACATTAAGAAAAAACCGAAGTCTTGGCCTTAGCGAGCACGATCTGGACCAATGGATGGTGCTGTCCGCGGCGGTTGCGGATGGCGTGGATTTCTTCGTGCACGTCGTCGCAGCGGGCCAGGGGGCGCAAGCCCCGCAGCACGCCGATGTCACCGCCGCCCAGGCGGCTGAGCGGAAACACGCCCAGGCCGCGGGCCGCAAACACCGACATCAGGGCGCTGTCTTCGAATTCTCCCACCACATTGGGATAAATGCCTTGTTCGCCGAACCAGCGGTCCAGCGTCTGGCGCAGCACCGAATGGCCGGTGGGCAGCAGCACCGGCAGGCGCTCCAGGCAGCGCGGGAAATCCTGCGTGTCGGCCTTGCGCACCAGCTTGGCGGGGCCGTACCAGTCCACTGGCGAGGACACCAGGCGGTCGCTGGTGAGGCGCAGGTTGGGGTTGGCGGGCGCGCCCTGGCCGGCCAGCACCAGGTCCAGGTGATGCTGGGCCAGTTCGCCCAGCAGTTCCTCAACCTCGCCCTCGTGGCAGGTCAGGCGCAGGTCCGGGGTGTGCAGCACCGGACCCAGCAGGGCTTGCGCGGCCAGTTTCGAAATGCCGTCGGACAGGCCCACCGACAGGCGCATCACGGGCTTGGTGGCCGCCGCGCGGACCTCCTGGGGCAGCACCTGCCCGATCTGGAAGATTTCTTCGGCGCGGGCGAAGGCGGCTTCGCCCGCGTCGGTCAGCGCCACGCCGCGCCCGGCCGGTTTGAGCAACTGGTGGCCCAGGTTTTTTTCCAGTTCGCGCACTTGCGCGCTGATGGTCTGGATGGCCATGTCCAGCCTTTCGGCGGCGCGGGAAAACCCGCCTTCCTTGGCGACCATCCAGAAGTAATACAGGTGTCGGTAATTGAGCATGGCAGGAATCACTTCGGTTTTTTCGAACCTTAACTCACTTTCAGGCTGATTTCTCCATTTGCCCGGGATCCGGATCATGGGCCCCTTCGAACACAAGCGGGAACATCATGGACACCTTGCTCACCTTACTCTCCGCCGATTTCTTCGGTACACCGGCCTGGAGCTGGCTGCTATTCATCGGCATCGTGGTCGCCTTGCTGGCCTTTGACCTGGGCGTGCTGCACAAGGAAGACCGCGAGATCGGCGTGCGCGAGAGCCTGCTGCTGTCCGCCGGCTACATCAGCGCGGCGCTGCTGTTTGGCGCTTGGGTCTGGTGGCAGATGGGTTCCGCCAGCGGCATGGCCTACTACACGGGCTTCATGATCGAGAAGTCGCTGTCGATGGACAACGTCTTCGTGATCGCGCTGATCTTCAGTTTCTTCGCGATTCCGCGCCAGTACCAGCATCGTGTGCTGTTCTGGGGCATCCTCGGCGTGATCGTGCTGCGCGCCATCATGATAGGCCTGGGCGCGGCGCTGGTCAGCAACTTTGGCTGGCTGCTGTACCTGTTCGGCGCCTTCCTGGTGTTCACCGGCATCAAGATGTGGATGATTGCGGACCAGACGCCCGATATCGCGTCCAACCCGATCCTGAAGTTCCTGAAGCGCCGCATGCGCGTCACCGAAGGGCTGCGCGGCAACGCGTTCTGGGTGATGGAGACGGATCCGGCCACGTCGAAGAAGGTGCGCTGGGCCACGCCGTTGCTGCTGGCGCTGGTGTTGATCGAGTTCGTGGACCTGTTGTTCGCGGTGGACTCGGTGCCGGCGATCTTCGCCATTACCACCGATCCGTTCATTGTCTACACCAGCAACATCTTCGCCATCCTGGGCCTGCGCGCGCTGTACTTTGCACTGGCTGCGATGATCCACCGCTTCCACTACCTGAAGTACGCGCTGGCCCTGGTCCTGGTTTTCATCGGCACCAAGATCTTCCTGGTCGGCTTCATCGGCAAGGTGCCGGCGGTTGTATCGCTGTCCGGGGCCCTCGGCCCGGTCGCTGGCGGCGGGTTTTTTTCCCGGCTCTTTTACACATCTGACGCTGCCGCCGCCCCACCTTTGGGGGGGAGCTTGGGGGGTGTGGCGGCACATCAAAAAAATACAAAAAATATAGCACATATGTGTCGCAGGCTCGTGAGGACATCG
>NZ_JCBAMT010000145.1:0-8753 GCF_059760445.1 Achromobacter sp. D7-1
AAGAGACGGGGGCAGAAAGGTTCATGCTGCCCCAACACCCACAAATCATTTCCGCGCTTAACGAATCAGCTGATTCTTTCCCAGGTTCGGGCTCATCACCGCCAGCACGATCAGCAGCACGAATCCCCCCATCAGCAGGATCAGCGCTGGCTCCAGCAGGGCCGTCATGGCCATGGCGCGCCGCTCCAGGTCGCGCGACAGGTTCTGCGCGCCGCGGTCCAGCAGCTCGGGCAGGCGGCCGGTCTTCTCGCCGCTGGCGATCAGATGCACCAGCAGCGACGGAAATACTTTTTGAGCGCCCAGCGACGCCGACAGCGGCGCGCCTTCGCGCACGCGCGCCGAGGCTTCATCCACTGCCTGGCGCAGCACGTCGTTGCCCAGGGTGCGGCGCGCGGCCTCCAGCGCCGTCAGCAGCGCTACGCCGCTGCCTGAAAGTATCGCCAGCGTGGACGCGAAGCGCGCGGCGTTCACGCCCAGCACGAAACGCCCGGCCAGGGGCAGCCGCAGCACGCGCGCATGCCAGGCGCGCCGCGCCGCGGGCGCGCGCAACGCGTAACGCCACAACGCGACCGCGGCCGCCAGCGCGGCGCCAGTGGCCACGCCCCATTCGCGCACATAGTCCGACAGCGCCAGCATGATGCGCGTCAAGAGCGGCAGCTCCTGCTTGGCCTGGCTGAACGCCGACACCACCTGCGGCACCACATAGCCCAGCAGGAAGATCACGATGATCACCGACACGCAGGCCACCACCGCCGGATAGATGAACGCGGTCAGCACCTTGCTGCGCAAGGCGTTGCGTTCCTCGATGTAGTCCGCCAGCTTCTCCATCACCTGCGCGAGATCGCCCGATTCCTCGCCGGCGCCGATCAGCGCGCGGTAGATCTCGGGGAAATCGCGCGGCCGCGCCGCCAGCGCGGTCGACAGCTTATGGCCCGCGCGCACGTCGTCGCGCACGCCGCCCAGGACGGCGGCGATGTGTTTTTTCTCGGCCTGTTCCAGCGTGGCGCTCAGGGCCGCGTCCAGCGGCAGGCTCGCGGCCAGCAGGCTGGCGAGCTGGCGCGTGAGCCAGGCCAGGTCGGCGTCCGACAGGCGCGTGCGCAGCGCGGCGCCGAACCCTTCGGCGCGCGCCGCGAGGGAGGTAGACAGCGGCAGCAGCCCGCGCCCGCGCAGCTGATTGCGGGCGCCGCGCTCGCTGTCGGCGTCGATCGTGCCGCGCACGATCTTGCCCAAGGCGTCGGTGGCTTCGTAGCGGAAGGAAGGCATCTGGAAAGCATCGGCCGCGCGCGTTTGAAAAACGCGCAAAGCCCCGAATTTAAAGGGTTTCAAGGCCGCTACGATGCCTGCGGATTATGACCGTAGTGTTGCACTGTCACCACGTATACTCCGACGCGCTTTCACGTTTTTTCACACGATTTCACGTTTCAGGCACCTATCCCGTCATGCGTCACATTGCGCAATTCAGCCTTGCGGTACTGCTCGCCGCAAGCCAGCTCGGACCCGCGGCCAGCACGGTTCACGCTCAACAGACCGACAATCGCGTCAGTCTGAATTTCGTCGACACCGACATTCCCGCCGTGCTGCGCGCGCTGTCCTTGTTCACGCAGCGCAACTTCCTGGTGGATCCGCGCGTCAAGGGCAAGCTCACGCTGGTGTCGGATCGGCCGGTGGACAGCGCGCAGGCGCTGTCCATGCTGACGGGCGCGCTGCGCTTGCAGGGTTTCGCCATCGTTGACGTCGATGGCGTGACGCGCGTGGTGCCCGAGGCCGACGCCAAGCTGCAGGGCAGCGCCGTTGTGGGAAATAGCCGCCCCGCGCAAGCGGTGGGCGGCGCGCCGGCCGGCGGCGCGGGCCGCGGCCCGGTGCCAGTCTCCGCATTCGCCAAGGGCAGCAGTGGCGAAATGCTGACCCGCGTGTTCCCGCTGAAGTACGAGAACGCGGCCAATCTGGTGCCGGTGCTGCGCCCCATGGTGCCGCCCAACAACCCCATCAATGCCTATCCCGGCAACAACACGCTGGTGGTCACGGACTATGCCGACAACCTGGAGCGCATCGCCCAGGTCATCGCCCGCATCGACGTGCCCAGCTCGATCGACACGGACGTGGTGCCGGTGCGTTCGGCCATCGCCACCGACCTCGCCATCCTCGCTTCGCAGTTGCTGGACACGCAAAGCAGCGACCCCACGCAGCGCATCGCCGTGGTGGCCGATCCGCGCAGCAACAGCGTGCTGGTGCGCTCCGGCAGTCCGGCGCGCACGCGCCTGGCGCGCGACCTGATCATGAAGCTGGACGCGCAGCAGAACCGCGCCGGCAACCTGCACGTGGTCTACATGCGTAACGCGCAGGCCACGCGCATCGCCGAAGTGCTGGGCGGGCTGCTGACCGGACAGGCGAATTCCGCGCCGGGCGCCACGGGCGGCGCCAGTGGCGGCACGGGCCCCCAGGGCGGCGCGCGCACGCAGAACGCGGCGGCGGGCATGGCTGCCCAGGCGGGCCAGGGCATGGCCGGCATGTCCGGTTCGAACAAGGGCGGACTGTCGGGCGAGCAGGAACGCATCTCGCGGGAAGACAACAGCACGCAGGCCGTCTCGTATTCGGCGGGCGGCGCCACCATCCAGGCCGATCCGGCCACCAACTCGCTCATCATCTCGGCCCCCGAACCGCTGTACCGCAGCCTGCGCGAGGTCATCGACCAGCTCGACCAGCGCCGCGCCCAGGTGCTGGTGGAAAGCCTGATCGTCGAAGTCAGCGAGGCCAAGGCGGCGGAGTTCGGCATCCAGTGGATGACGGGCGCCGGCAACATCAACAGCGACGGCACCAGCTTCATCGGCGGCACCAACCTGGGCGGCAGCGGCATCACCGGCAAGGGCCCGACCACCATCGACGGCATCGGCAGCGGCCTGACCCTGGGGGTGGTGAAGGGCACCGTCGACGTGCTGGGCAACAAGGTGATCAACCTGGGCGTGCTGGCGCGCGCGATGGAGAACACCGGCGAAGCCAACATCCTGTCCACGCCCAACCTGCTGACGCTGGACAACCAGTCGGCCAGCATCCTGGTGGGCAAGACCGTGCCTTTCGTGACCGGGCAGTACGTGACCTCGGGCAGCAACGGCAGCACCAATCCGTTCCAGACCATCGAACGCGAGGACGTGGGCCTGAAGCTGAACATCCGCCCGCAGATTTCCGAAGGCGGCGCGGTCAAGCTGGACATCTACCAGGAAGTCAGCAGCATCGACGAAAGCCGCTCCAACGCCACCACCGGCATCGTGACCAATAAACGCGCCATCGATACCAGCGTGCTGATAGACGACGGCCAGATCATCGTGCTGGGCGGCCTGCTGGAAGACAACGTCACGCTTTCCACCAACAGCGTGCCGCTGCTGGGATCCTTGCCCGTGATCGGCTCGCTGTTCCGCTACGATTCGCGCAAGCGCACCAAGACCAACCTGATGGTGTTCCTGCGCCCCTACGTGGTGCGCGACGCCAACCGCACGGCTGGTGTCACCATGGACCGCTACGACTATATGCGCCGTGCGCAGGCGGCGGTGCAGCCAGGCCAGCACTGGGCGCTGCCAGACATGCAGGCGCCGATGCTGCCGCCGCCGGGCTCCGCGCCTTCGGTGTCCAACAACGCCTACGACCTCCGCCCGGAACAGCAGGCCGAAACGCTGCGCCGGCCGGCGCCGGTCACGGCCCAGTCCTTCGCGGTGCGCCAGTATCCCGGCACGGAGTCCGCGCGCGACGCTTCGGAGGCCATCCGCGTGTCGCGCACGCTGATGCATAGCGTGGCCGTGGATCCCGATACGCTGCTATGAGCGCGCACCCCTTGCCTTATGCCTGGGCCCGGGCGCAGCGCGCGGTGCTGTCGCTGCGCGGCGGCCAGGCCCGGCTGACCGTCAGTCCGCGCACGCCGGAATGGGCGGTGCGCGAGATCCGGCGCTGCCACGGCGACATCGAGCTCGCGCAGATCGAGGACGAGGCGCTGGAAACCCTGCTGACCGCGGCCTACAGCCATTCGGAAGACGCGGCCTCGGTCATGGGCGTGGCCGAGAACGAGATCGACCTGGACCGCCTGATGCAGGACATGCCGGAAGTGGCGGACCTGCTGGAGGCCCAGGACGACGCGCCCGTGATCCGCATGATCAACGCGTTGTTTGCGCAGGCGGCGCGCGACGGCGCCAGCGACATCCACATCGAACCCTTCGAGACCCACTCGGTGGTGCGCTACCGGGTCGATGGCACCCTGCGCGACGTGGTGTCGCCGCGCAAGGCGCTGCATGCCGCGCTGATCTCGCGCATCAAGATCATGGCGCACCTGGACATCGCCGAAAAACGCCTGCCGCAGGACGGCCGCATCGCGCTGCGCGTGGGCGGGCGGCCGATAGACGTGCGCGTCTCCACCTTGCCCACCGGGCATGGCGAACGCGCCGTGCTGCGCCTGCTGGACAAGGAGGCCGGGCGCCTGCAGTTGGAGAAGCTGGGCATGGACGCGGGCGTGCTGGCCCAGCTGGACCGCCTGATCCGCCAGCCACACGGCATCGTGCTGGTAACGGGGCCGACCGGCAGCGGCAAGACCACCACGCTGTACGCGGCGCTGAGCCGCCTGGACGCGTCCACCAGCAATATCCTCACGGTCGAGGATCCAATCGAATACGACCTGTCCGGCATCAGCCAGACGCAGGTCAACGCCAAGATCGACATGAGCTTCGCGCTGGCCCTGCGCGCCATCCTGCGGCAGGACCCCGACGTCATCATGATCGGCGAAATCCGCGACCTGGAGACCGCGCAGATCGCGGTGCAAGCCTCGCTGACCGGCCACCTGGTGCTGGCGACGCTGCATACCAACGACTCGGTGTCCGCCGTCACCCGGCTTACCGACATGGGTGTCGAGCCTTTCCTGCTGGCCTCGTCGCTCTTGGGCGTGCTGGCGCAGCGCCTGGTGCGCAAGCTCTGCCCGTCCTGCAAGAAACCCGCCATGCAGGACGGCGCGCGCGTGTTCCACCCGGTGGGCTGCGACGCCTGCAACCATACGGGCTACAGCGGGCGCTCCGGCATCCACGAACTCTTCACGGTCGACGACGAGGCGCGCCGGCTGATCCACGAAGGGCGTGACGAACGCGAACTGCGGCGCGCGGCCGCCGCGTCAGGCATGCGCACCATGCGCGAGGACGGGCAGCGCTGGGTCGACAGCGGGCAGACCTCGCCGGAGGAGATCCTGCGGGTCACGCGGGACGCCTAGGTGCTATGCCTGCCAGCGATCCGGAAAATCGAAGGAAAGCTGGCGGTGATGCCGGATCGAGAGCAGGTAGATCTGGTTCTTGATCCTGGCGTAAAGCATCAGGTAGTGCGCGGACACATACTCGCGCAACTCCGCGTCCTTGCCGAGCGCGCTGAGCTGTTTGGCCAAGCGGGCCGCGCCATTGGCGACCTCCACCGAGTGTTGGGGCCGTCCAAGAAATAAGCGCCCCATGTCGGGAAAGGCCGAAAGGTTCGGGATGATCACCTCGGCCAGCTCGTCGAGCAGCGCGTCGAAAGCGCGTGGCATCCCGGCCTCGGTGAGGAAGGCTTCGATTTCCTCAAGCTGGTGCTCGAAGTTGGCCGTGAGTTTGACGGCGAGTTTGGTGGTCACGATGCCTGGCCGTGGTTCAGCGGGCGGCCTTGGCCGCGCGGCGGCGCTTGAGGGCGGACACTGTGCTTAACGCATCCTTGACCTTGCCGGCCGAAACATCGGCCAGGCCCCGGCTGGCGTCGTCGATCAGCAGCAAGTGGATGCGTTCCTGCTCCAGCCGGTGGTAGTAGTCCAATCGTTCGGCGTCGATCAGGGCAACGTAGCTTTCGCCATTTTTGGTGATGATTTTCTCAGCCCCGGACTTGACCTGATCGGCCAGTTCGGACAGATTGGCCCGGGCTTGGGACAGCGGAATCACATCGGCGGACGAGATGGCCATGGCTGGCTCCTTGGGCTAGATATTTGTACATAATAACGTACATTATCTAGCTGGGCGAGACGCCTCGAAATCAGCTCCCGAAAGTCGCAACATCCCCCGAACGCCTGCCCAGCGCCGACAACAGTCCATCCAGCGCCGCACGGTCGGCCTCGCGCGCGGAGCCGGCGTAGGTTGCCTGCCCCTGGAACTTCAGGCCGCCGCGCCCGCCCGCGCTGCCCTGGCCGGTGACGTCCAGCAGCCCGCTTTCGGTGCTCAAGGCCAGTGTGGCGCCGGACTTGCCGCCTTGCACCCGCAGCAGATACGACCCCACGGGCGCCACCGGCGTCAGCGCGGTGCTGGCATTGCGCCAGCGCAGTTCAGCCACGGGGCCGGCCGGCAGAGCAGCGCCCAGCCGCAGCGGCTGCCAGCGGATTTCCAGCGTGCCCTGGGGCGCGATGGTGTTCCATGGCGCGCCCAACGCGGACAGGATGGAAGCGGGCGCGCGCAGCGATTGGGCCGGCACGGATACGCCGTTCCAGCGGGGCGTGGCGCGCAAGGGGCCTTGCAGCCAGGGATGCGAGATATCCAGGGCGAGCGCGTCCCAGCGCCATTGCCATTGCACCGGCTGCGGCAGCATGCGTCGCGCGCCGGGTGGACCTAGCGCGATCCAGGCGCTGCCGCGCCACAAGGTGCCGCTGGCGTCGGCCAGCGCGACCGGTGCTTTGTCCGGCAGCACGGCCAGCAGCCAGCGCGCGGGCAAGACCGTGACGGCTGCCGCGGCGGCACAGGCGGCGCCAGCCAGGAGCAATGCGGCGGAACGTTTGGAAAGCCGGAAGCCTGACATCTCAGCCGCGCTCCGGCGCTTGCGGGGTCATCAAGTTCACTTTGCCGTTGACCAGGCCGGGCAGCGGCCGCCCGTTGATGTTGGCGGCGCGGCTGAGTTCCACCTCCTTGACCGCCAGGCCCCAATCGCGCGCCGCCCCATCCAGCCATCGCAGCAAGGTCGAGGACGGCGCCTGTTTCAGGGTCAGCAGCACGCCGGGACCGCCCTCGGGCTCGCCCAGCGTCCATAGTTCCGGCGACAGCCCGGCCCGTTCCAGCGAGGCGGCGAGTTCGGCTGCGCTGGGCATGGCGCCTGCCGGGGCGGCGGACTTGCGCCGCAAGGCCGTGGCCTGCGCGGTCAGGTCGGCGACCGTGGCCGCCTGGCCGCGCAGCGCAGGCAATTCGGCTTGCAGCTTGCGCAGCGTGTTCAAGGGCGGTTCGATCAGCGTGACGAACACCAGCGCCGACCCCAGCAGCAGGCCGGCGGCCGTGACCAGCCGGCGTTCGCGCGGCGCCAGCGCCTGATAGCGCCGGCCGGCGCGCGCCAGGGCGGGCGCGAGGGTCTTGGCCAGCGACTGTCTGGCGGCATGCAGGGCTTGCGGGAGTTTCATGGTTGCGCGCGCACGATGCGCCAGGTGTTGTCGTTATCGCCGCGTTCGAGCTTCAGGCCCAGGGCGGCGGCTTGCTGGATCAGCGCGGGCGTTTCCGCCACGCGCTGGGACTGCTCGCCGGCCTCGGCCAGCTGTAGAGTCAGCGCCTGTTCGGCGTAGCCCAGGCGGGCCACCTTGTCGGCGGCGAAGGGCAGGGCCTGGGCCGCGGCGCGCGCCAGGGGCAGGAAGTCGGCGGCGTTGGCCGCGCCCCGGTTGGCCTGCAGCGCGTCCAGGCCCTGCTGCGCCTGGCGCGGCGGGTCCAGCACCACCGGCAGGTCGGGAAAGGCGGCGAGCCCCCGCGCGCGCATGCCCTCGCGCGGGGCGTCGGTTTCCGATTGCAGTTGCGAGGCGTACAGGTCCAGCCCGCCTATCCACACCAGCGCGGCGGCGGCGCCCCAGCGCCAGACGGGGCGCCAGGCCGAGACGCGGGCCGGCGCCAGCTGGGGCATGGCCAGCGACCACGACGGCGTGGGCGCCTGCCAGCGCGGGTCGGCAGGGTCGCGCAGCGGCGCCGTGCTGTCGGCGCCCAGGGTTTGCGGCGCAATCAGCGCGTGCGCGCGCAAGCCCTGGGCATTCAACAGGCTCCAGGCGCGGCGCACGGGTTCGCGCGCGGCCCAGGCCAGCGGGACGCTGCCGTCCGCGGCGCGCGGGCCATGGCCGATGGCCAGCGTATCCAGGTCGCTGAGCACCAGCGGCTCCAGCGCGCTGTGCACCGCGGCCGCATAGCGGGCGCGTGCCACCGCGGGGATTTGCACGCTGGCCGCGATCACGTCGGCGGGATGTAGCACGGCCTCGCAGGCGGCATGGGGATAGGCATGGCCGATGGCCTCGAGCGTCAGTTCGCCCTGGCGCGCGCAGCGGCCGCGCCGGTCAAACCAGGCATACGGTAGGAGAGAGCCGGCACCGAACTCGTCCAGCGGCGGCAGCGCGATGCGCAGTAGGTTCTTCAAGGAATTTCTCTAGTCCATAAGGTGTCGGGGGCGGCGGGCGGCGAGCTGCGCAGCAGCGCCTGCATGGAGATGCGCGCGCGCTCGTAGGCCACGATGCCGCTGGCCAGGAACCAGCCGCTGGTGGTGACCACAGTGGGCGGGGGCGTCTTGACGCCCGCGCCGGCCAGGCGGTTGGCGAAATCGCCGGCATTGTTGAACCAGTTGCCGCGGTCGCGCTCGCCCGCCAGGGAGCGGGCCTGGCTGAGCGACAGGCCGGGCGCCAGCGCCGCAAGCACTTCGGCGGGCGCGGTATTGACGTTGACGCTGGTGGCGACGGGCAGCACCGTCATCGTGCGGCGCAGCTCGCTGCGCACTGCCGGGTCCAGCGCCAGCAGGGCCGCCACTTCGTCGACGCCGCGCGGCAAGGG
>NZ_JCBAMT010000146.1:0-8493 GCF_059760445.1 Achromobacter sp. D7-1
GTCCGGCGCGGTGACGCCGGACGGTCGCCCGCCTGCATGGATGAGGGTGATATGGATTTCTTTATCCAAATGATCGTGTCGGGACTGAGCGTCGGCGCTGCCTATGCGCTGATCGGTCTCGGCCTGAACCTGACGTTCTGGACCACGCGCGTGCTCAATTTCGGACAGGGTTCGGTGCTGATGGCCGGCGCGATGCTGACGGCCGTCATGGTCGGCGCCGGCGTCAACGTGTTCCTGGCCGTGGGCGTGTCGTTGCTGGCAACGGCCTTCATCCTGTGGGTGGTCGAGGTCGTCGGCGTGCGGCCTACGCGGCGCGTCGCCGGCAGCATGGGATGGGTGGTATCCACGCTTGGAATAGGCATATTCCTGCAAGGAGTGGCGAGCTGGCTGTTCGGCACCCAGGCCGTGGCGTTTCCGGACGTGCTCTTCAGCAGCACGGATACGGTGGAGTTCATGGGCGCCTATATCTCCCTGCAATACATCGCCGTTTTCGTCATCAGTGTGATGATCGTCGGCCTGATGGAACTGTTCCTGCGCCATTCCATCTGGGGCTACGGCGTGCGCGCGGTCGCCCATGACCGCGACCTGGCGTCGCTGATGGGCATACCGGTCTACCGCGTGGTCGTCTTCTCCTTCCTCGTGAGCGGCGTGCTGGCGGGCATCGCCGGCATTCTGGTGTCGCAGGTATCGGGCACGGTGGATCCGAACTTCGGCCTGCATCTGTTGATCCTGGCGTTCGTTGCGGCCGTCATGGGCGGCATGGGCAGTGCGTTCGGCTCGCTGGTGGGCGGGTTGATCCTGGGCATCCTGGAAAAGCTGGTGGGCGGCTATGTCTCGCCCGCTGCGGCCGAGGTCGTGGCCTTCGTGCTCTTGATAGGCGTGTTGACGATCCGGCCGCAGGGCCTGTTTGGCAAGCGCGAAACGGTGAAGGTGTGAGGACGATGAAACAGCTAGGAAAAATCCTGTCGAACTCCTGGACGCTTGGTGCGCTGGCCGTGGCGCTGGCGGTGGGCGCCGGCCATGTCG
The DNA here is from genome assembly GCF_059760445.1 of Achromobacter sp. D7-1. Classification (NCBI taxonomy): domain Bacteria; kingdom Pseudomonadati; phylum Pseudomonadota; class Betaproteobacteria; order Burkholderiales; family Alcaligenaceae; genus Achromobacter; species Achromobacter sp. D7-1. The sequence goes on from NZ_JCBAMT010000146.1 coordinate 1,027, forward strand.
CCACCGGCACGGTCCAGATGTGGAGCTTCGTCATCATCAATATCCTGCTCGCACAGGGCATCAATCTGCTGACCGGCATCAGCGGGCAGATTTCGCTGGGCCACGCCGGATTCTTCGCCATCGGCGCCTATGCCAGCGCCATCGCGATGAAATCCTGGGGGGTGCCGTTCCCCGTGGCGCTGGTACTGGCCACCTTTGGCGCTGCGGCGATCGGCTTGCTACTGGCGGGCCCTGCGGGCCGAGTGCGCGAGTTCTATCTGGCGATGATGTCGCTGGGCTTCGGCCTGATCGTCTATGAACTGGCGCGCGAGTTGCGCGGCGTGACGGGAGGGGTGATGGGCATGCGCGGCATTCCGTCGTCGCAGATAGGAACCTTGCAGATCTTCGGTTGGAGCATCGACACCGTTGCGTACTTCCGCATTCTGCTGGTGGTGTTGCTGGTCGTCATGCTGATGTTGCGCAACTTCGTCAAAAGCCATTTCGGCAGGGCGTTCTACGCCGTGCACGTCAGCGAAATCGCCGCCGGTTCACTGGGCATATCCCAGGCCGCCGTCAAACGTGCCGCCTATGCCATCAGCGGCGGGCTCGCGGGCCTGGCAGGGGGTTTCTATGCGCACATGATCGGCTATCTGACGCCGGAGAGCTTCGGCCTGATGCGGTCCATCGAGATCCTGGTGATGTCCATCGTGGGCGGCCTGGGTTCGCTCGCGGGACAGGTATACGGGGCGGTGCTGTTCACCTACCTGCCGCAGAAGCTGCAGGCTTTCAATGACTATCAGTACATCGTCTATGGCTTGATTCTGGTGTTCATCTTCTCCTTGTTGCCCAAGGGCCTGGCTGGCTTGCTGCGCACGCAGACACGCTACAGCAAGTTCGACCAATTGCGCCCCGCAGCGGGCAGCGCGGCCGAGCCGCCAATGTCGCGGCGGCAGCCCGCGGCAGGCATTGGTGGAGGACAAGCGTTGGTGCGTGTCGAGGGCGTGGTCATGGAGTTTTCCGGCCTGCGCGCGCTGGCAGGAGTGTCGCTCGAGCTCAGCGCCGGCAGCATCACCGCGCTGGTCGGCCCCAATGGCTCGGGCAAGAGCACGCTGGTCAACGTCATCAGCGGCATCTATGCGCCGACTTCGGGGCGCATTCTTTACAAAGGCCAGGACATCGCCGGCTGGCCCTCCCACAGGGTGGCGCAGGCTGGCATCACCCGAACCTTCCAGGATCCGCGCAACGTGCCCAGCTTTACAGTGCGCGAGAACATCCTGATGGGTGCCCATCGCCGCTATCGGCACGGCGCCCTTGCCGCAGCTTTCAATACGCCCGGTGCGAGGCGCGAGGAGGGCGCCCTGCTGCGCCAGGTCGAAGCCTTGATGCAGGCGGCCGGGTTGGCCGGGCACGCGGACGCCATCATGAGCGAATTGCCCTACGGCATACAGCGCCTGGCCGAGGTTGCCCGCGCCCTGGCGAGCGATCCGGAGCTGTTGCTGCTGGACGAACCCGCCGCCGGCCTGTCCGAAGTGGAGTCCGAACACCTGGTCAGGCTGGTTCGCCTGGCGCGCGATCATGGCGTGGCCATCATGATCATTGATCACCACATGGATTTTCTGGCCGAACTGGTCGACGAAGTGGTGGTGTTCGAAGCCGGCGAGGAAATCTACCGGGGTGACATGGATGGCATGCGCGCCGACCGGGCCGTGATCCAGGCCTATCTTGGCGTTGAGGAGCCGGCCCATGCTTGAAGTCCGCAATCTGCAGGTAAGTTACGGCGCGATCGATGCCGTGCGTGGTGTCAGCCTGACGGCGCGCCCTGACGGCATCACGGCTCTGATAGGCGCGAACGGCGCCGGCAAGTCGTCGCTGATGCGAGCGATATCAGGAGTGACGCCGATCAAGGGCGGACAGATTCTGCTGGATGGCGAGGACATATCTCGCCTGCCTCCGCACGAGCGCGCGCGGCGGGGCCTGGCGCACGCCATGGAGGGACGGCGCATCTTCCATCAACACACGGTAGAGGAAAACCTTATTACGGCTTGGCACTTTCGCAAACCCAGAGGCAATTTCAAGACAGCGCTGGAGCAGGTGTACGGCAATTTTCCGGTTTTGGCGCAACGCCGGGCAGCGAAGGCGGGGACCCTGAGCGGCGGCCAGCAGCAGATGCTGATCCTGTCGATGGCCACGTTGCATGAGCCGCGCTGCGTGCTGCTGGACGAGCCGTCCCTGGGGCTGGCGCCCATCGTCGTCGCGCAGATATTCGACTTCATCAAACAGTATTGCGCGCAGGGCGGCCGTGTGGTTTTGCTCAGCGAGCAGATGGCCAGCCTGGCGCTTAGAGTGGCCGATTTCGGCTACGTGCTCAAGCACGGTACGACGGTCTTCGAGGGCACACGCGAAGTGCTGAAGGGCGGCGCGGGGGCGGCGCTGTCCAGCGCCTATCTGGGCGCAGGCAGAACGGAATAGGCAGACATGCAGACCGAAAACAAGGACAGGCCGCCCGTGGGCGAAAACATCGATACCGAACTGCTGGTACTGGGCGGCGGGCCGGGCGGTTATACGGCGGCCTTCCGCGCCGCCGATCTGGGGCTGGCGGTGACGCTGGTCGAGGAACGGCCGGCCCTCGGAGGCGTATGCCTGAACGTGGGTTGCATCCCTTCCAAGGCCCTGCTGCACGCAGCCAGCGCCCTGGAAGAGACGCGAGGCCTGCACGAGCTGGGCATCGAGTTCGGCGAGCCGCGCATTCGCCTCGACAAGTTGCGGCGGTGGAAGGAGGCGTTGGTCGCCAAACTGAACGGCGGACTGGCGGGCCTGGCAAAACGGCGCAAGGTTCGCGTGGTGCATGGCCTGGGGCAGTTCACTGGGTCCAACACCCTGGAGGTCGCCGGCGGCCAAACCGTGCGCTTCAAACAGGCCATCATTGCCGTGGGCTCGCATCCCGTGCGCTTGGCGGGCTTGCCGGACGATCCTCGCATCATGGATTCCAGTGATGCCCTGGCGCTTGAGAGTGTGCCCCAGCGCCTGCTCGTGGTGGGTGGCGGCATCATCGGCATGGAACTTGCCACGGTGTACGCGGCGCTTGGCACGAGGGTGACGGTGGTGGAACTGACCGACGGCCTCCTGCCGGGATGCGACCGCGATCTGGTGAAGCCCCTGGAGCAGCGGGTGGCCAGCCGATACGAGGCCATTCTGACTGGCACGCGGGTGGTCTCGGCCAGCGCGCGGGAGGACGGGGTGCACGTCGTGTTCAGCGGGCCGCATGGCGTCGGACCCCAGGTGTATGATGCCGTCTTGGTCGCGGCCGGCCGCCGGCCCAACGGGGCCCGGATCGGAGCAGACCGCGCCGGAGTCCTCGTGGACGAACGCGGTTTCATTGCGGTGGATGAACGCCAGCGCACCAATGTCCCGCATATTCTGGCCATAGGCGATGTCGTCGGTGAACCGATGCTGGCGCACAAGGCGGCCTACGAGGGCAAGGTGGCGGCCGAGATAGCGGCGGGCAAGAAGGCAGGCAACGATGCCAAGGTAATTCCGGCAGTCGCCTACACGGATCCGGAAGTGGCGTGGGTGGGCTTGACCGAGACCGCCGCGCGCCGGGACGGCGTGGCGTTCGAGTCGGCCAGCTTCCCCTGGGCGGCCAGCGGCCGCGCGCTGAGCCTGGGACGCGGAGAGGGACTGACCAAGATCCTGGTCGAGCCACGGACTCGCGCCTTGCTGGGGGTGGGCATGGTGGGGCCGCAGGCGGGCGATCTGATCTCTGAAGCGGCGCTGGCCATCGAGATGGGCGCGGAGCCCGGTGACATCGCGCTTACCATACACCCGCACCCGACCTTGTCGGAGACGCTGGCGTTTGCCGCCGAGGCCTATGAGGGGACGCTCACCGAGTTGTTCTTCTCTGGGAAAAAAAGTTAAGTATGCGGCCGGTCCACGCAATTCACCGGGAGGGTTTGATCAGTGGCAACATGGAATAATTCGGTGCCGACGCACAAGGCGATGCACCAATTGAAGCGCGAAGCGCTGCTGCGCCAGGCGATTGCCGCCTTCAATCAGAAAGGGTTCCACGCTACTTCGCTGGGAGATATCGCGACCAGCCTGGGCGTGACCAAGGCCGCGCTCTATCACTATTTCCCGAACAAGCATGCCCTGCTGTATGAGGCGTTCGCCGAGGCGTTGCGAGTGGGGTTCGAGGCCATCGAGGCGGCCGAACGCCATGGCGGCACCGGCCTGGAAAAGCTGCAGCTCGCGTTGCGCGAGTACCTGGAGGTGACGCTCAGCGAAATGAGCCGCTGCGTCATCATTACAGAAGAGCATGCGCTCGAACCGGACGACCGCGCCGAGATCGTCAAGCAGCGCGACCGCTTCGAAGCCAAGCTGCGCGCCTTCGTGCGCGAGGGCATGGAGGACGGCAGCATTATCCAGTGCGATCCGAAGCTGGCCATCTTTTCCATTTTTGGTGCCGTGAATTGGGTGCCGAAGTGGTATTCGGACGCGGGGGAATGGAACAATAAACAGCTGGCCAAAGGCATGTCCGAACTGCTGTGCCGTTCCATCGCCAGCAAGCCTCCGGAGGGGTTTGCGCCCGACATCGGCAAGATGCAGGTGGAATAGCCGCGCCGCCGAGGAAAATTTACGTTCTAATCGCCGTCTATGAAGCTAGCGCCAACACGCCGGCCGCAGCTTGCGGCCCGCCAGACCGGGGAAAACAGAATGAGAACATCCTTGCTTTTCGTGGCCGCCATCGTGACGGGCTGCGCCAGCACCAGTTCCGGCGACCTGCTGACCGAATCGAAGGTGGCGGCCATCAAGCTCAATGTCACGACCTACGACGAGATGGTCCGGAACTACGGCCCGCCCCGCTCCCAGAGCGTCAACCGGGATGGACTGACCACGGCCACCTGGTTCTATTTCGACAACAGCGCCTACGGTGCGATGGACAACCAGCAGACCTTGACGGTGATCTTCAACAAGGATCGCACGGTCAAGGACTACATGAACGCGTCGGCCGGGTCAGGCAAGAGCCGGTAAACCGGACAGGAACTGCTGGCCGGGCGGTCAGAGCACCAGCTTCAGCCCGATGGCGAACATGGCCGCGGCGACGCAGCCGTCCAGCACCCGCCACGCGTCGGGATTGGCGAAGATGGGCCGCAGCAGGCGCGCGCCATAGCCCAGGGCAAAGAAGAAAGCGAACGAGGCCGAAATCGCGCCCAGCGCGAAGGCGGTCTTGTGGCCGTCGTACTGGCTGGACACCGATCCCAGCAGGACCACCGTGTCCAGGTATACGTGGGGATTGAGCCAGGTCAGTGCCAGGCAGGTCGCCAGCGCGGCTGCGCGTCCCGCCGTCTGGGTGGAGGACGGCGTCAGGTTGTCATGGCGGGCGCGCAACGCCGACCTCAGGCTGCGCGCGGCATAGGCAAACAGGAACAGGGCGCCGCCATAGCGCAGGGCGGGTTCCAGCCAGGGCAGGGCGCCGACCGCCAGGCCGAAACCGGCCACGCCGGCGCTGATCAGGATGGCGTCCGACAGGGCACAGGCCAGGCAGACGGCAAAGACATGTTCCTGGCGCAGTCCTTGGCGCAGGACGAACGCGTTCTGCGCGCCGATCGCCATGATGAGGCTCAGGCCGAGCAGGAATCCGGGAATGTAGGCGGTGGTCATCGATACCCTTCAGGGAAGGGCGACAGACTAGCCTTTGCCAAAAGATCAGGAAAACTAATTATCCTAATCCTTATTCAGTTCTGCTAATTTTCGCGGCGCATTCCGCCGGTCGGAAGGGGCCGGCGATGGCGGCACGGGACCGGAGTGGTCCGATGCCGCCCGTAGCGGTGCGGTGAACTCAGCTGCCGCCCTGGTCGGCAGCGCGCAGGATGCCGTACAGCTTGTCCTTCAGGTGCAGTTTCTCCTTCTTCAGCACTTCGACCTCGTTGCCCGACGCCGGCTGGATGCCGGCCTCCATGTTCTTGATTTCCTGGTCCAGGTCATTGTGACGCTGGAACAGCGCTGAGAAATGCGCGTTTTCGGATTTCAGTTGGGTAATGAGGTGGCGGTATTCAGGGAACATAGGGGCCTCTTTAAAGAACCGGTTGATGGGCACTGCGGGAAACCGGGGAACCTGATGATCCATAAAGCTTTCGATTCCATGACACGCCAAGCCCGCGCCGTTGTCAACCGCCCGGGCGGCCGCGGCCAGCCGGCGGATTGATGCCGCGCAAGCCCGGCCGGCACTGATTCTGTCGTGGCTGTTCACCTTTGCTTACATGCAGATCCGTCCCCGGCGATACACTCGCTTCCCCGTGGTCTGCCATAAATTTGAAATGAATCAGCGCGCGTCCATCCTTCGCCAGGTCTTTGATCTTTTCAAGCAGGACGGGAGAATCCACCCGGGAACGGGCATGATGAGCGGCGTGATTGCGCTGTTCCTGGCCATCCTGGCGGTGCTGGGGGTCCTGGCGTTCCACTTTCCCGCCTACCTGACCACGCCGGAGCTGCGCAGCTTCTACAACGTCGACGTGATGCGCGGCCTGCTGTTCGGGGCGCTGCTGGTATCGGGCACGATCGCGCTGGCCAATACCGTGCTGGGCCGTCAGCGCTGGCTGAACATCGCGGCCTTCGTGCTGGTGTGCGGGGCGGTGGCCGCGGGCGGCAGCAATGTGGTGGTGACCTCGTCCAATACCGGCAACCATCCCTATCTGGGGCTGGACTGGTTCATCCTGGACCTCTTGGCTTCCAGCACCGTGTTCATCATTTTCGAGAAATTGTTCCCGCTGTACCCGGGCCAGCCGGTGTTCCGCGGCGAATGGCAGGTGGACATGAAGCACTTTCTGTTCAACCACCTGTCGGTGGGGGCGGTGCTGCTGTGCATCAACTTCTTCGTGCACCGGCTGTTTTCCTGGGCGGCCTACGAGCCCCTGCAGCAGGCGATCGTGTCGCTGCCTTATCTGGCGGAGTTGTTCCTGGCCGTGCTGGTGGCGGATCTGGTGCAGTACGCGGCGCACCGCGCGTATCACGAAGTGCCGTTCCTGTGGCGCATCCACGCGGTGCACCACAGTACCCGCACGCTGGACTGGCTGGCCGGTTCGCGCCTGCACATCGTCGAATTGCTGATCACCCGGGTCGCGGTGCTGGGCGTGCTGTTCGCGCTGGGCTTTTCCAAGCCGGTGCTGGACGCCTACATCATCATCGTCGGCTTCCAGGCGGTGCTGATCCATTCCAATGTGAGGCTGCCCTGGGGCTGGCTGCGTTACATCATCGTGACGCCGGACTCTCACCACTGGCACCACTCCTCGGACACCGAGGCGATCGACCGGAACTATGCCGCGCACTTCTCGTTCATCGATTACGCGTTCGGCACGGCGGTGCGCGGTGTGAGCAAGCGCCTGCCCGAGAACTACGGCATCCTGGACAACGACATGCCGGGTACCTTCCTGGCACAGCAGGCCTACCCGTTCGCCCGCAAGAAATGAAACGGCGGCGCGCCCAGTGCGCGCC
>NZ_JCBAMT010000147.1:0-8412 GCF_059760445.1 Achromobacter sp. D7-1
CCACCTGGCAGGCGGTGCGCAAGCGGTCGGGCGCGCCGAAGGCGAAGTCGATGCGCGTCATGCCGGCTTCCGTTGCTGCGGTTTCAAGCCTGGTCCAGCAGGTACTGCATCAGCAGCGGCACGGGGCGGCCGGTGGCGCCCTTGTCCTTGCCGCCGCGCCAGGCGGTGCCGGCGATGTCCAGGTGGGCCCAGCGGTACGAGGTGGCGAAGCGCGAGAGGAAGCAGGCCGCCGTGACCGCGCCCGCCGGCGGGCCGCCGATGTTGGCGAGGTCGGCGAAGTTGGACTTGAGCTGTTCCTGGTAGGCGTCGTCCATCGGCATGCGCCATGCCGTGTCCAGCGACTGGCGGCCGGCGGCGGCCAGCGCGTCGGCCAGGGCGTCGTCCTTGGAGAACAGGCCGCTGTTGACGTTGCCCAGGGCCACCACGCAAGCGCCGGTCAGCGTGGCGATGTCGATGACGGCGGACGGCTTGAAGCGTTCGGCGTAGGTCAGCGCGTCGCACAGCACCAGGCGGCCTTCCGCATCCGTGTTCAGGATTTCAATGGTCAGGCCGGCCATGCTGGTGACCACGTCGCCCGGCTTGTTGGCCTTGCCGCTGGGCAGGTTTTCGCAAGCGGGGATCAGGCCGACCACATCCAGCGGCAGCTCCAGTTCGGCCAGGGCACGGAACGAACCCAGCACGCTGGCGGCGCCGCACATGTCGTACTTCATTTCGTCCATGGTGGCGGCGGGCTTGAGCGAAATGCCGCCAGCATCGAAGGTGATGCCCTTGCCGACCAGCACGATGGGGCCTTGCGCGCCCTTGGCGGTCTTTTTGGCGGCCTTGTTGCCGGCGTGGCGCAGCACGATGAAGCGCAGCGCTTCCTCGGAGCCGCGCGCGACCGACAGGAACGAGCCCATGCCCAGCGCTTCGACCTGCTTGCGGTCCAGCACTTCCACCTTCAGCGACTTGAATTCGCGGGCCAGGCGCTTGGCGGTTTCGCCCAGGTAGGTCGGCGTGCAGATATTGCCGGGCAGGTTGCCCAGCGTGCGGGTCAGGTCCATGCCGTTGGCGATGGCGCCGCCTTCGCGCAGGCCCTTCTGGGCCTGGGCCGCGTCGGCGCGCTCGACGACCTGGACGATCTTCTTGAGCTTGGGGCGGGCGTCGCGGTCGGGCTTGCCGAAGCTAGCGTCGTAATGATAGGTGGCGCTGCCGGCCGCGATGGCGGCGCTGCGCGCGCGGGCGATGACGGCCACGTCGGCGATCGGGTTGGCGACCAGCGTGGACACGCCCTCGGTCAACTGGGCCGACACGCAGGCTGCGGCGAAGGCTTGCTCGGCCGAAGCGTGGGCGCGGGCCGAATACTCTTCCTGCTTGCCCAGGCCGACCAGCACCACGCGCTGCGCGGACACGCCGGGCAGGTTGCGCAGGGTCAGCGTGGAGCCGGCGCGGCCGCGGAACTCGGCCTTGACCACCGAACGCACGGCGCCATTGGAGGCGCGGTCGATGAGGTCGGCGGCGGGGCTCAACACGCCTTCGGCATACACCCCGACAGCCAGGGCGGCGGTTTTGACTTGGTGCAGGGAAGCAGTGGTCTGTGTGCTAAATTCCATGAGGGTTTCCCGTGTACGTCTGTGTAGAATGCGGTCGATTATCCCGCATATTCTCCCATGTCTCTATTCAAACGCTCTGTCGTCAGCGAGATCACCAGTCACGCTGGCGTTGTCTTTTCCACGTTGCTCATCGTGTGGCTCAGCGTGCTGCTCGTGCGCCTGCTCGGTGAAGCCGCTGGCGGCAACATCGGAGCCGACGTCGTGGTGGTGCTGGCCGCGCTGTCGACCATTACCGCCTTGCCGACCATCCTCGCGGTCTCCGTCTTCATCGCGGTCCTGACCACCGTCACGCGCAATTACCGTGAATCCGAAATGGTGGTGTGGTTCGCCAGCGGCCTGTCGCTGGCCGATTGGCTCCGCCCGGTGCTGCGCGTCGCCATCCCCGTGGCGCTGGCGGTGGCGGGCCTGACGCTGGTGGCGGCGCCCTGGGCGTACCGCCAGATCGGCGAATACCACGAACGCTTCGAGCAGCGGTCCGACCTGTCCAAGGTCACGGCCGGCCAGTTCGCGGAATCGTCCGGCGGCAACCGCGTGTTCTTCGCCGAAGATCCCCTTACACCCAGCGATGAACTGGGCAATGTGTTCGCGCGCGAAAACGGCCCCGAATGGCTCAGCGTACTGACCGCAAGCAAGGCGCACAGCGAAACCATGCCCAACGGCGACCGCTTCCTGGTGCTGGGCGAAGGCCATCGCTACGACCTGAAGCCGGGCACCCCCGAGATCCGCCTGGTGCACTTCGACAAGTACGGCCTGCGCCTGGAAAGCAAGTCGGGCGGCGATCCCGTGGCGGAAGCGCGCGCCAATGCGGAGCGCTCGGCCAAGGCGCGCACCACGCCCCAACTGATCGCCGACAACACCAACAGCAGCTGGTCGCAAGTCATGTGGCGCATCTCGCTGCCATTGGCCGCGCTGAACCTGGCGCTGCTGGCGATTCCCCTGGGCGCCGTCAATCCGCGCCTGGGTCGATCGGGCGACCTGCTCATCGCCGGCCTGGTGGGCCTGCTGTACATGAACCTGATCAACCTGTCGCGCGCCTGGATCTCCAACGGCAAGCTCAGCTTCGGCCTGGGCGTGTGGGCGATCCACGCCGCGGTGGCGGCGCTGACGGTCTTCCTGCTGATGCGGCGCCTGCGCGTGAAGGCGCCCAAGAACAGCGCTTGACGCCACCAGACCCGACGCCTTGCGGCCCGCCCAGAGCGGGCCGCGGCGTTTTCAGGGCAGGTACTTCATCGTGCCGCCCTTGCCGGCCAGCAGGTCGGCGTTCTTCAGCACCGACTTGCGGATGAAATCCCATAGGGCCGTCACGCGCTTGAGCTTGCGCAGGTCTTCATGGCAGTACATCCAGAACGAGCGCGTGATCTCGACCTCATCCGCCAGCACCGGCGTCAGCCGCGGATCCTGCGCGGCGATGAAGCAGGGCAGGATCGCCAGCGACTGGCCCTGCAACGCGGCGTGGTATTGCGCCACCACGCTGGTGCTGCGCAACACCACCTTGCTGGCGGGCAGCAGGTCTTCCAGATAGCGCAGCCGCTCGCTGAACAGCAGTTCGTCGACGTAGCCGATGAAGGTGTGCTCGGCCAGGTCCGCGCGCTCCCTGATCGGCGGATGGCGGGCCAGATAGCCGGGCGTGCCGTACAGGCGCAGCGTGTAGTCGCACAGCTTGCTGCACACATAGGGGCCGCGCTGGGGGCGCTCGATGGTGATGGCCAGATCGGCCTCGCGCTTGGATAGGCTGACGAAGCGCGGCACCGGCAGGATGTCCAGGGTGATGTGCGGGTAGCGGCGCTGGAAGTCCGCCGCCAGCGGCGTCAGCACATAGCTGCCGAAGCCCTCGGTGGCGCCGATGCGCAAATGGCCCGACAGCGCCTGGCCGATGCCCGACAGGTTTTCACGGGCGGAGTGCACGGTGCTTTCCATCTGCTCGGCATGGACGAACAGGCGCTGGCCGTCCTCGGTCAGCACGAAGCCCGCGCTGCGCGACTTCTCGAACAGCAGCGTGTCCAGCTCGGCTTCCAGTGCGCGGATGCGCCGCGACACCGTGGTGTGTTCGACCCCGAGCTTGCGTGCGGCGGCGCTGACCCGCTGGGTGCGGGCCACTTCCAGAAAATATCTCAGGCTGTCCCAATCAAGCACTTTCCGGCTCTCCCAGGCCGGCCGCGCAGCGCGCCGCCGGCCAAATTCCACTTGTGCATGAATGCACAAGGAATGTGCATTTCTAGTGTTGCTTGTTGATTTTCACACATCTACACTGGGTCGGCGGGCTCAGAGCCTGTCGACAGGCTCTCCGGGGCTCAAGCCCTGGGACCGCAGGCCGCGCAGACGGCGCCATAACGCATAAAACTCAGGAGACAAATCCATGAAATTGCACGCACGCGGGCTGGCCGTAGGCTTGTGTCTGGGCGCCGCATTGGTCGGCCAGGCTCAGGCGGCGGACAAGCCGCCAGTGAAGATCGGCATTCTGACGGACATGTCTGGCACCTACGCCGGCATGGGGGGACCAGGTTCGGTGGCGGCGGCGCAACTGGCGATCGACGACTGCCTGGCGGCGGAATGCAAGGGCATGAAGATCGAGCTGGTGTCCGCGGACAACCAGAACAAGGCCGACGTGGGCGCGGCCAAGGCGCGCGAATGGTTCGACCGCGACGGCGTTACCGCCATCGCCGACTTGACCAACTCGGCGGTGGCGCTGGCGGTGCAGGGCATCGCGCGCGAAAAGAACAAGGTGGTGATGTTCTCCGGTCCCGCGACCACGGCGCTGACCAACAAGGAATGCTCACCCGTGGGCTTCCACTGGATGTTCGACACCTATTCGCAATCCGCCGGCGGTGCCAAGGCCACGGTGAGGGCCGGCGGCAAGTCCTGGTACTTCATTACCGTGGACTACGCCTTCGGGCACTCGCAGGAAGCCGATACCGCCAAGGCCGTGCAGGCGCTGGGCGGCACGGTGACAGGCAGCGTGCGCCATCCCCTGAACGCGCCGGACTTCGCCTCCTACCTGCTGCAGGCGCAGGCTTCCAAGGCCCAGGTCGTGGCGCTGGCCAACGGCGGCCAGGACACGGTCAACGCGGTCAAGCAGGCGCGTGAATTCGGCATCGTGGCCGGCGGCCAGCGTCTGGTGTCGCTGCTGATCTTCCTGTCCGACCTGCGCGCGCTGGGCCTGGAAAGCGCCCAGGGCCTGTCGTACGTGGACGGCTTCTACTGGGACTACGACGACGCCACGCGCCAGTGGTCCACGCGCTTCGAGAAGGCCTTCCGCGGCCTGAAGCCCACCATGACGCAGGCCGGCGTTTACTCCAGCGTGCGGCACTACCTGCGTTCGGTCGCGGCTTCCGGCAGCACCGACGGCAAGGTGGTGGCCGACAAGATGCGCGCGCTGCCCATCGAGGATCCGATCATGCGCAACGCGTCCATCCGTCCCGATGGCCGCGTGATCCACGACATGTACCTGTATGAAGTGAAAAAGCCGGCAGAGTCCAAGGGCGGCTGGGACTATTCCAAGCTGGTGGCCACCATCCCGGCCGCCGAGGCCTTCCAGCCCCTGGCGGATTCGAGCTGCCCGCTGGTCAAGAAGTAAACCCTGGGGCGCCGGCAGGCCATGGCCGCCGGCGCGCCTGAAGATCCATGACGCGGATTCCATCCGCATCGACTACGCAGTGTGAGGAGCATCAAATGAGTGAAGTCCCCCGCGTTCCGCTATTGATCGGCGGCAAGCTCGTGCAGTCCAAAACCACCGAATGGCGGGACGTGATCAATCCCGCTACCCAGGAGGTCGTCGCCAAGGTGCCCTTCGCCACGCGCGAAGAACTGGACCTGGCCATCTCCAACGCCAAGGAGGCTTTCAAGACCTGGCGCAACAGCGGGCAGGGCGCTCGCATGCGCGTCATGCTGAAGTTCCAGGAACTGCTGCGCGCCAACTCCGGCAAGCTGGCCGAAATGATCACCCGCGAGCACGGCAAGACCCTGCCGGACGCCGAGGGCGAAGTCGGCCGCGGCCTGGAAGTCGTGGAGCACGCCTGCTCCATCGCCAACCTGCAACTGGGCGAGTACGCCGAAAATGCCGCGTCCGGCATCGACGTCTACACGCTGATCCAGCCGCTGGGCGTGTGTGCGGGCATCACCGCGTTCAATTTCCCGGTCATGCTGCCTTGCTTCATGTTCCCGATCGCCGTGGCCTGCGGCAACACCTTCATCCTCAAGCCCTCCGAGCAGGACCCGACCTCCTCGCTGTTCCTGGCGCAGCTGGCGCTGGAAGCCGGCCTGCCGCCTGGCGTGCTGAACGTGGTGCATGGCGGCCCGGAAACCGCCAACGGCCTGTGCGAACACCCGGACATCAAGGCGGTCTCGTTCATCGGCTCGACCCGCGTCGGCACCGAGATCTACAACCGCGCCTCGGCCGCCGGCAAGCGCTGCCAGTCCATGATGGGCGCCAAGAACCACTGCGTGATCCTGCCGGACGCCGATCCCGAGGTCGCGCTGAACCAGCTGGTGGGCGCCGCCTTCGGCGCGGCCGGCCAGCGCTGCATGGCCTCGTCCGTGGCCGTGCTGGTGGGCGAAGCCCGCAACTGGCTGCCCGACTTCGTCGAGCGCTCCAAGAAGCTCAAGGTCAATTCCGGCATGGACCGCGAAGCGGACCTCGGCCCCCTGGTTTCGCCCAACGCCAAGAAGCGCGTCGAAAGCTTGATCCAGAAGGGCGTGGACGAAGGCGCCAAGCTGCTGCTGGACGGCCGCAGCCTGAAGGTCGCCGGCTTCGAGCAGGGCAACTTCGTGGGCCCGACGATTTTCGACGGCGTCACCGAAAACATGACCATCTACACCGAGGAAATCTTCGGACCGGTCCTGTGCGTGGTAGGCGTGGAAACGCTGGAGGACGCGGTGGCGTTCATCAACCGCAACCCCAACGGCAACGGCGTGGCGTTGTTCACCCAGGATGGCGGCGCGGCGCGCTACTTCCAGAACAACATCGACGTCGGCCAGGTCGGCATCAACGTGCCGATCCCCGTGCCGGTGGCGTGGTTCAGCTTCACCGGTTCGCGTGGTTCCAAGCTGGGCGACCTGGGCCCCAACGGCAAGCAGGCGGTGCAGTTCTGGACGCAGACCAAGACCGTCACTGCGCGCTGGTCGGCCCATGCCAAGAGCGTGAACACCACGATCTCGATGCGCTGAAGTGGGGACGCCTCGCATGTAAGCTTATATAAATAAGTTATATAACGAGGTGTCCTTATTACTTATAATTGGCCCGTCTATCAGGGGCCAATTCATGAACCTGCAGCAATTTCGTTTTGTGCGTGAAACCATCCGGCGCGACTTCAACCTGACCGAAGCCGCCCGGATGCTCTACACCTCACAGCCCGGCGTCTCCAAGGCGATCATCGAGTTCGAGGACGAACTGGGCATCAAGATCTTCGAACGGCACGGCAAGCGCATCAAGGGGCTGACCAAGCCCGGCCTGGCGGTGTCGCAGGTCATCGATCGCATCATGCGAGAAGTCGACAACTTGAAGAAGGTCAGCGACGAATTCGCACGCCGCGACGAGGGCGGCCTGGTCATTGCCTGCACCCACACCCAGGCGCGTTACCTGCTGCCGCGCGTGATTCCCGCGTTCCGCAAGCAATTTCCCAAGGTGCACCTCTCGCTGGCGGAAGGCAGTCCCGCGCAACTGGCCGAAATGGTGCTGCACGAGCAGGCCGACCTGGCCTTGGCGACGGAATCGCTGGCCTTGACGCCCGGCCTGGCAACCTTGCCGGTCTATGCCTGGGAACACACCGTGGTGGTGCGTCCGGATCATCCCCTGGCCGAATTGACCTCCAGCGCCGCCAAGCGCCTGTCGCTGGCGCAATTGGCCGAGTTTCCCATCGTCACCTATGACCGCGCCTTCACCGGCCGCAGCACCATAGACGAAATCTTCGCCAACCAGGGCATCCATCCGGACATCGTGCTGGAGGCCATCGACGCCGACGTCATCAAGACCTACGTAGACGTGGGCCTGGGCATCGGCATCATCGCGGGCGTGGCCTACGATCCGCGCCGCGACGGCAATCTGGTGGGCCTGCCCGTGGGCCATCTGTTCGGCACGCATACGACCCGGGTGGGCGTGAAAGCAGGGGTGTTTCTGCGCGACTACGTCTACACCTTCCTGGAAATGCTGGCGCCTTCGCTGACCCGCGCGGTGGTAACCGAGGCGGTGCAGGGCACGCCCAAGTAGCAGCCCGGTTCCCTGCGGACTGAAGGCGCGGCGCCATTGGGCGGCGCGCCTTTTTTCTTGGTGCGTCGCGGTCCGCGCTATCCCCTTTGATAGGCTCATAAAAATAATTAAATAAGAACTGATCTCATTTGAGTTGACTAAAAAATAGGAATCATTATCATTACATCCAGTCTCAACGACCCAGTGAGGTTCATCATGACGGCAGGATTAAGTGCAGTGGTAGTGGGCGCCGACCGCCTCGGCAACATCCCGGATCTGCTCAAAGGACACAATATTTCGATCACGCACCACATCAGCGGCCGTGATCCCTCGCATCAAAAGAAGACGTTGCAACTGCCCTCGGGCACCCAGCTGGTCATCCTGCTGACCGACTTCCTGGGCCACAACGTCATGAAAACCTTCCGCAACGCCGCGCAACGCGGCGGCATCCGCGTCGTGGCTTGTCGGCGTTCGGTGTGCAGCATGCAACAGGCCCTGCAGCAATGCGGCCTGTGCCCGCGTTCGGGCTCGGTGCACTGACAGCGCGGTCTGCCGCCGCCAAACAAAAAACTGGGGAGGCCGAAACGGCCTGCGGCCCCTGGGCCGCGAAGACAGATGAAAAACGCCGCCGGACTGGAA
>NZ_JCBAMT010000148.1:0-8216 GCF_059760445.1 Achromobacter sp. D7-1
CGCGGGACGAGTTGCTAGCCGCGCGCCGCCTTGGGCTGCAGACGCGGCTCGGCCTGCGCGGGCTTGCCGCTCAAGAGGCCCAGGATCACCTGCATCACGATGGCCAGCGCGCCCAGCAGGAACACCACGTCGCCGAAGGTGCGGCCCCAGCGCAGGTTCTTCAGCAGGTCCTGCTGCATGAAGGCTTCGCTGCGGGCGTACCACATGCCCTCGCTGATGCTGGCATAGAACTGGATCAGGCCCACCGGCAGCAGGCTGGTGAAGATCATCAGCGCCAGGCCCAGGTTCATGCCCCAGAACGCCAGCTTCATCAGGCCGGGGCTCAGCGCGTACTGCGGACGGATGTAGCGCAGCACCAGCAGGGTGAAGCCCAGCGCCAGGAAGCCGTACACACCGAACAGGGCCGCGTGCGCATGGACCGGCGTCGTGTTCAGGCCCTGGATGTAGTACAGCGACACCGGCGGGTTGATCATGAAGCCGAAGACGCCCGCGCCCAGCATGTTCCAGAAGGCCACCGCCACGAAGCACATCAGCGGCCACTTCAGGTTGTCCATCCAGGCCGCCCGGGTCTTCAAGCGCCAGTTCTCCCAGGCCTCGTGGCCCAGCACGATGAGCGGCACCACTTCCAGCGCCGAGAAGCTGGCGCCGATGGCCATCACGGGCGTGGTGGTGCCGGCGAAGTACAGGTGATGGAAGGTGCCGGGTATGCCGCCCAGCATGAAGAGCGAAGCCGAGGCCAGGCTGGCGGTGGTGGCCATGCGGCGCGACACCAGGCCCAGCGTGGAGAAGATGAAGGCCAGCGCCGTGGTCGCAAAGACTTCGAAGAAGCCCTCGACCCACAGGTGCACGATCCACCAGCGCCAGTACTCCATCACCGTCAGGTGGGTGCGCTCGCCGTAGAAGAAGCCGGCGCCGTAAAACAGGCCGATGGCGCCGACCGAGGCGGTCAACAGCGCCAGCAGGTTCTTGTCGCCGCCCGGCGTGCGCAGCGCGGGCACGATGCCACGCAGCATCAGCACCAGCCAGAAGCAGATGCCCGCGAACTTGCCGATCTGCCACAGGCGGCCCAGGTCCACGTATTCATAGCCCTGGTGGCCCAGCCAGAAGTTCAGGTCCGGCGGCATGATCTGCGCGATCGCCAGGTAGTTGCCGGTGAACGATCCGACCACCACCAGCACCAGCGCCCAGAACAGGATGTCCACACCCACCTTCTGGAACTTCGGGTCGCGCCCGCCGTTGATCAGCGGCGCCAGGAACAAACCGGCGGCCAGGAAGCCGGTGGCGATCCAGAACAGCGCGCTCTGGATATGCCAGGTGCGCACCAGCGAATACGGAAACCACTGCGACACGTCGATGCCGTAGAACTTCTGCCCTTCGACGGTGTAGTGCGCGGTGAAGCCGCCCAGCAGCACCTGGAAGCCGAACAGCGCCACCACCAGGAACAGGTATTTGCCCAGGGCGCGCTGCGAAGGCGTCAGGGGGAAGGTGGTCAGCGGATCCTTGGCCGGCGCCGGCGGCTCGTCCTCTTCCTTGCCGCGCAGGAAGGCCCAGGCCCAGACCAGGAAGCCGATGCCCGCCAGCAGCACCACCACGCTGATGATGGACCACATGACGTTCTCGGCGCTAGGCACGTTGTCGATCAGGGGTTCATGCGGCCAGTTGTTGGTGTAGGTGACGTTCTTGCCTTCGCGCTCGGTCGCCGCTGCCCACGCCGTCCAGAAGAAGAAGTGCGTGAGCTGGGTGCGGCGCGCGGCGTCGGGCAAGGTGTTTTCCTTCATCGCGAAATTCTCGCGGCTGCGGTGCAGCGCGGGCGCGTCGGAAAACAGCTGGTCGTAGTAGGTGGCCGTCTGCGCCATGGCGCGCGCACGCCGCGGGCTCACCGTCAGCGTATCGGTCGCGGCATTGCTGCGGTTGGCGCGGTACTCGGCCTTCAGGTCGGCGCGCAGCGCTGCCTGGGCGCGCGCGTCCAGCTGCGCATAGTCCTGGCCGTGCTGTTCGCGCGCGGCCAGGTCCAGCCAGGCCGTCAGCTCGCGGTGCAGCCAGTCGGCCGTCCAGTCCGGCGCCTGATAGGCGCCATGCCCCCAGACGGAGCCGAGCTGCATGCCGCCGACCGATTGCCAGGCCGTCTGGCCGTCCAGGATGTCGTCGCGGCCGAACAGCGGTTTGCCGTCGGCCGTCACGACCTGGCCGGGTATCGGCGGCGCCTGGCGATAGACCTCGCCGCCGTAGAAGCCCAGCAATGCGAACGTGACCGCCAATACGGCGATCAAGGTGAACCATAATTTCCGATACGGACCCATGATGGGAACGCCCTCCAGTGTTGCGGTTTTGGGGTACGTACCCTTATGCGAATTTCGTGCCAGGAAAATTCCCATTCAAATCATGGCGTTGTATTTCAGTGGGTGGATTTGACCGCCGCAATCAAGGGTATAAATAACTGCAACAGGGTTATTTGGACCCTTCTTGATGCTCTGCGGACGGCCTCGCCCTCTTACAATCAGCCGCTGCATTCCCACCTCTTTCAAAGGAATCGACCGCATGGCCAGGGGCAAGCCCGATGCGTGGAGCCTCTTCCTGACCGCGCATGCGCTGGTGGTGGAAGAAATCGAAAAGCGCCTGTCGGCCGCCGGCCTGCCGCCGCTGGCCTGGTATGACGCGCTGTGGGCGCTGGAGCGCGCGCCCGAGGGCACGGCCAGGATGTTCGAGATCGCCGAGCGCATGGTGATCGCGCGCTACAACCTGACCCGCCTGATGGACCGCCTCGAGGCCGAGGGCCTGGTCGAACGTTTCCGCTCGGACGAGGACCGCCGCGCCACCTACGCCCGCCTTACGCCCAAGGGGCGCGCGCTGCGCCGCGAGATGTGGCAGGTCTACGGTCCCGCTGTCGACGAGTTGTTCCTGTCGCGGCTGCCGCAGGCGCAGCAAGACGCCATGGCGGCAAGCTTTCTCGACATCGCCCGCCACGTGCGCGCATCCAGCAAGGAGTCCGCCGAATGAGCGCCACGCCCCTGCACATCGGCATCGTCGCCTGCTCCGCCGAAGGCGCCGCGCTTTGCTATCGCACCCTGTGCGCGGAAGGCGCCGAACGCCTGGGGCCGCACGCGCACCCGGAGATTTCGCTGCACACGCATTCGCTGGCGGACTACGTCGCCTGCCTGGACCGGACCGACCTGGCCGGCGTGGGCGCGCTGATGCTGTCCTCGGCCGGCAAGTTGGCGCGCGCCGGCGCGGATTTCCTGATCTGTCCGGACAACACCATCCACCAGGCGCTGGCGCATGTGCTGCCGCAATCGCCCCTGCCCTGGCTGCATATCGCCGAGGAAGTCGCGGCCGAGGCCCAGGCGCGCGGCTATCGCCGCATCGGTATCCTGGGCACGCGCTGGCTGGTGGACAGCAGCGTCTATCCGGATCAGCTGGAAGCGCGCGGCTTGCAATGGCTGCGGCCGTCCGAAGAAGACCGCGACACCCTGGCCCGCGTCATCATGGACGAGCTGGTGCTTGGCGTGCTCAAGCCGGAATCCGTGGCCCGGCTGCAAGCCGTGATCGAACGCCTGCGCCAGGCCGGCTGCGATGCCGTGGTGCTGGGCTGCACCGAATTGCCGCTGGTGCTGAACGATGGCAACGCCGCCCTGCCCACGCTGGATTCGACCCGCATCCTGGCGCGCGCGGCGCTGGCCCGCGCCTTGCGCGGCGCCTGATCCGACGCCCTCAGAGCTGGTCCAGGCCGTACTGGCGCAGACGGTCCAGGTCCAGCACCTTGATCTGGTTGTAGGCCAGCGCCAGGATGTCCTGGTCCGCCAGCGTCTGCAGCGCCTGGTTGACCCGCTGGCGCGACAAGCCCGTCAGATAGCCTAGTTCTTCCTGCGAAATCGCCAGCGTCAGATCGGTGGACGGATACAGCTGCGGATTGAACAGCTGCGCCAGCGACTGCGCCACGCGCGCGTCCGCATCCAGCAAGCGATGGTTCTGGATGGAAGCAATGAACTCGCCCATGCGGTTGTTCAACTGGCCGATGACGAAATGCGAAAACGGCAGGCTGGCCGACAACAGCGCATGGAAGGTGGCCGTAGGCACCTGCAACACCAGCGACGGCTGGATCGCCACCACGTCGTACTTGCGCAGCTCGCGCTTGATGACGCTGCCCTCGCCGAACCAGCCGCCCGGCGGCACGCCCGAAAACGTACAGCTGCGGCCCGACTCGTTGTAGATGGCCAGCTTCAACAGGCCCGAATGCACCCCCAGCCAATAGTCCGAGGGCGCGTTGCGCCGCGCGATCCAGGCGCCGTTGGCCACGTGTTCGGCGCGCGACGTCGCCAGCACCAGGTCCTGGTGGCGGGCCTCCAGTGCAGCGAACCAGGCGCACGCCTCGAACAGGCTGGCCAGTTCCGCAGCGGAAACGATGTTTGAAACGTCGGACATGGGAATAACTGTGTAAAACTTGGGAAAGCCAGGTTGGCCGCCGGTCTGTCATGCAGGTGACAGACAGTATTTTCGGCGGCCCTCTAAGCTAGGGCAAGCGACGGGGATCAAACGCCCCGCAGATGGATAAGGGACGCCTGCGCGTCCCAACTGGAGACAAGCATGAGCGGTATGTTCGAGAACGGCCTTGCGCGCCGCGACGCCAACTACGAAGCCCTGACCCCGGTGGACTTCATCGCCCGCGCGGCGCAGGTCTACGGCCAGCGGCTGGCCATCGTCCACGGCAAGGTGCGGCGCAACTGGGCCCAGACCTACGAGCGCGCCCAGCGCCTGGCCGGCGCGCTGGCGCAAGCCGGCATCAAGCGCGGCGACACCGTGGCCGTGATGCTGCCCAACATTCCCGCCATGGTCGAAGCCCATTTCGGCGTGCCCATGCTGGGCGCGGTGCTCAATACCCTGAACACCCGCCTGGACACGCCCAGCGTGCTGTTCATGCTGGGCCACGGCGAAGCGCAGGCGCTGATCGTGGACACGGAGTACGCCGAGGTCGCCCAGCGCGCACGGGCCGAGTTCCCGCATCTCAAACTCATCTCGGTGCATGACCTGGACAGCGCAGCCGCCGAACTGCCCGGCGCGGTCGATTACGAAGCCTTCCTGGCAGGCACCCCCGCCCGCTACGACTGGAAGCCGCCTGCCGACGAATGGGACGCCATCGCGCTGAACTACACCTCTGGCACCACCGGCGATCCCAAGGGCGTGGTCTACCACTACCGCGGCGCCTACCTCAACGCCATCAGCAACATCCTTGAATGGGACATGCCCAAGCATCCGGTCTATCTGTGGACGCTGCCGCTGTTCCACTGCAACGGCTGGTGTTTCGCCTGGACGGTGGCCGCGCGCGCCGGCGTCAACGTCTGCCTGCGCAAGTTCGATCCGCAGACCGTGTTCGACCTGATCCGCAATGAAGGCGTCACCCACTATTGCGGCGCGCCCATCGTGCAGAGCGCGCTGGCCAACGCGCCGGCCGAGATGCGCGCCGGCATCGACCACACCGTGCGCACCATGGTGGCGGGCGCCGCGCCCGCGCCGGCCGTCATCGCCAAAATGCGCGACATCGGCTTTGAACTGACCCATGTGTACGGCCTGACCGAAGTCTACGGACCCGCAGCCGTGTGCGCCCGCCAGGAAGCCTGGGACGCGCTGGACGAGGAAGAACGCGCGCTGCGCAATGCGCGCCAGGGCGTGCGCTACCACCTGCAGGCCGGCGTGTCCGTGCGCAATCCCGACACCATGGAAGAAGTGCCGGCCGACGAGCAGACCGTGGGCGAAGTCATGTTCCGCGGCAACATCTGCATGAAGGGCTACCTGAAGAACGAACGCGCCACCGATCAGGCCTTTGCCGGCGGCTGGTTCCGCACCGGCGACCTGGGCGTGATGACGGCCGACGGTTACGTCCGCATCAAGGACCGCAGCAAGGACATCATCATTTCCGGCGGCGAGAACATCTCCAGCATCGAAGTGGAAGACGCGCTCTACCGCCACCCCGCCGTGGCGGCGGTGGCCGTGGTGGCCATGCCCGATCCCAAGTGGGGCGAAACCCCCTGCGCCTTCGTCGAGCTCAAGCCCGGCTGCAGCGCCACCGCCGAAGAGATCATCGCGCACTGCAAGCTGCTGCTGCCCGGCTTCAAGGTGCCGCGCGCGGTGCGCTTCGGCGAGCTGCCGAAGACCTCCACCGGCAAGATCCAGAAATTCGAACTGCGCGCCGCCGTCGGCGCGACCCAGGCCATCGACGTGGCCGGCCCCGGCAAGGCCGGCTGAATCCCTCGTCCCCATCCCATCCAGGAGCTCCGACGCCATGACGTACCAAGCCCCCGTCAAAGACATGCTGTTCGTGCTGAACCATCTTGCCGGCCTGCCGCAAGTCGCCGCGCTGCCCGGTTTCGAGGAAGCCACGCCCGACACCACTCAGGCCGTGCTGGAGGAATCCGCCCGCTACACCTCCGACGTGCTGGCCCCGCTGAACCACCCCGCCGACCGCGAACCCAGTTCCTGGCGCGATGGCGCCGTCACCACCTCGCCGGGCTTCAAGCAGGCGTTCAACCTGTACGCCGAAGCCGGCTGGCAGGGCATGACGCATCCGGTGGAATACGGCGGCCAGGGCCTGCCGGGCCTGATCGGCTCGCCCTGCTCCGAAATGCTGAACGCCGCCAATCTGTCGTTCGCGCTATGCCCGCTGCTGACCAACGGCGCGATCGAGGCGCTGCTGACTGCCGGTTCGCCCGAACTGAAGCAGCGCTTCATCGAGCCCATGATTTCCGGACGCTGGACCGGCACCATGAACCTGACCGAGCCGCAGGCGGGCTCGGACCTGGCCATGGTGCGCTCGCGCGCGCAGCCCGTGGGCGACGGCACCTACCGCATTTCCGGCACCAAGATCTTCATCACCTACGGCGAGCACGACCTGGCCGAGAACATCCTGCACCTGGTGCTGGCGCGCCTGCCCGACGCGCCCGAAGGCGTCAAAGGCATTTCGCTGTTCCTTGTGCCCAAGTTCCTGGTGAACGAAGACGGCACGCTGGGCGCGCGCAACGACGTCCATTGCGTGTCGATCGAACACAAGCTGGGCATCAAGGCCAGCCCCACCTGCACGCTGCAATTCGGCGACGCGGGCGGCGCGCTGGGCTATCTGGTGGGCCAGGAGAACCGCGGCCTGGACGCCATGTTCATCATGATGAATGCCGCCCGCTACGCAGTCGGCGTACAGGGCGTGGCCGTCGCCGACCGCGCCCACCAGCACGCACTGGCCTATGCCGCCGAGCGCGTGCAGAGCCGTCCGGTGGACGGTTCGTCCAAGGACGCGGTGCCCATCATCCAGCACCCGGACGTGCGCCGCATGCTGGGCACGATGCGCGCGCTGACCGAGGCCGGCCGCGCGCTGGCCTACTACACCGCGGGCCACGCCGACCAGGCGCACGCCAACCCCGACGCCGAGGCCCGCAAGCGCCACCTGGCGGTGCAGGAATACCTGGTGCCCATCGTCAAGGGCTGGTGCACCGAGATGTCCATCGACGTGGCCAGCCTGGGCGTGCAGGTACACGGCGGCATGGGCTTCATCGAGGAAACCGGGGCGGCGCAGTACTACCGCGACGCGCGCATCCTGACGATCTACGAAGGCACCACGGCGATCCAGGCCAATGACCTGGTGGGCCGCAAGACCCTGCGCGACGGCGGCGCCGTAGCCCGCGCCCTGCTGGCGGAAGTCTCCAAGACCGAAGCGGCGCTGGAGGCCCGCAGCGAAGCCGCCGCGCGCCTGATGCTGACACCTTTGCGCCAGGCCCGCGCGGCCCTGGCCGACGCCATCGACTTCGTGCTGGCCAACGCCGCCAGCCGCCCCAACGCCGTGTTTGCCGCCGCCGTGCCGTATCTGCTGCTGGCGGGCACCACCCTGGCCGGATGGCAGATGGCGCGCGCGCTGCTGGCCAGCCTGGACCTGCGCCAGGAAGACCCTGCTTTCCACGACGCCAAGATCGCGACCGCGCAATGCTATGCGCTGCATAAGCTGAGCCAGGCGCCGGGGCTTGCGGCGGTGGTGCTGGGATCTGGGGAGTATGAAGTGCAGCCGTAGCTGTTTGTGGTGCATTACGGGCCCTTCATGCGTGAGGGTCTCGTCTGAGCTCTCGTTGGGGATTGGCTTCGGAGTCGCGTTCCAGTGCTTCGTAGGCCGCTCGCCGGCGCGGGCGCCTGAGTGGCGGGCGCCCACGATTGCGGTCCGGAGCGTTCGCTCCGGACTGCCCCTT
>NZ_JCBAMT010000149.1:0-8136 GCF_059760445.1 Achromobacter sp. D7-1
ATCCCGCTAGCGTTCAATCTGAGCCAGGATCAAACTCTTCAGTTTAATCTCTGTATTTGTTTCGTATTCTTGGTCTGAATAAATCCAAACCAGGTCATACGTCGCTACTCAAAGGAAGTGAGGTATGTTCTTAAACTTGACGTCTAAGGTACTTCACTTCTAGTGAGCACTTGATTTCATTGTGCTTGTGACCGAAGTCACACTGCACTCGCATCAAGCGCCCACACTTATCGGTTGTTTAATTGTTAAAGAGCGGTACTGCTAAATTCGGTACTACTTACTGCCTGCTCGCTTCGCTACGCCCCTTTCGCTGGCGCCGCGTTGTTTGCAGCAGAGAAACGAGATTATGAAGAAGTTTTTATCGCTTGTCAAGTCAGCGTCACACCCATCGTTTCGCTTTCTTGCCTGCGACCTCTTCAGGTCCGCCTCTCTTTAGCAGCTATCGAAATATCAGGGTTAACCCTAATTTTTCGGCAACTGCCAAGCCCAAGACTATAACACGATTTTTGCAGATTGCGCAACTGGCTTTTGCCTAACTTGCTGCAATCCTTGCAATCACCGCGCGCCGCTCATCTCTGAACGCTTTGCGGCAGACCTGGCTCGAATCTTCTTGCCCGACCTGTTGTGCTTGCTTGGCTTCGCGGTTCAAAACTGTCCGAACTGCGAAGGAGCGAGACTATAGCACAGATTTCTGCGGGCGGCGCAGCATCGCGCTTACGTCTGCCCACACTGGAGCCACGCGCCGCTCGCCCCTATATATAGTGGGAATCTCGCAGTCGCCCCATATACATAGTTGCGTCGTCCGCCTTGCCCTACGTTTACTATTCGCCTGTACGCCGCACCTTACTGGAGACGAACACGCTATGCCCCCAGCCATCGCCCTGAGCGAAGACATCCTGATCAACGTCACCCCCTTTGAAACCCGCGTTGCGCTGGTGGAACAAGGGTCGGTGCAAGAACTGCACGTAGAACGCAGCATTCAGCGGGGCCATGTCGGCAATATCTGTCTTGGACGAGTGGTCCGCGTGCTGCCTGGCATGCAGAGCGCCTTCATCGATATCGGACTGGAGCGCGCGGCCTTCATACATATCGCCGATCTGCGTGAAAATCGTGGCGAAAGAAGCCAGGGGCTCACCCCCACGCCCATCGAAAAGCTGCTTTTCGAGGGACAGACCATCATGGTCCAGGTGGTCAAAGACCCCCTGGGCACCAAGGGTGCGCGGCTATCGACCCAGATCAGCATGGCCGGCCGGATGTTGGTTTACTTGCCCCACGACCCGCATATCGGCATTTCGCAGAAGATCGACGACGAATCCGAGCGCATCCAGTTGCGCGAACGTCTGCAGGCTTTGATGCCTGCCGAGGAAAAAGGCGGTTTTATCGTCCGCACTCAGGCGGAAGGCGCCAATGACGAAGAGTTGACAGCGGACCTGGAGTACCTGCGCAAACTGTGGACCAGCGTCCAGGCGGCAGCCCGCATCCAGCCCGCTCCCGCCCTGTTGCATCAGGATCTGACCCTGGCGCAGCGCGTCTTGCGCGACATGGTGGGTCCGAACACCGGCGCCATACTCGTGGATTCCCGCACGACCAGCGCCGCGATGCTGGAGTGGGCGCGCGTCTATACCCCCTCGGTGGTGGACCGCATCCAGCATTACAGTGGGGAGCGTCCGCTGTTCGACACCGCCAATGTGGACGACGAGATTGCACGGGCGCTATCGCGCCGGGTGGATTTGAAGTCGGGCGGCTACCTCATCATCGACCAGACCGAGGCGCTGACCACGGTCGACGTCAACACCGGCGGTTTCGTGGGCGGCCGCAATTTCGACGACACCATCTTCAAGACCAACCTGGAAGCGGCCCAGGCCATCGCTCGCCAGCTGCGGCTGCGCAATCTGGGCGGCATCGTCATCCTGGACTTCATCGACATGGAGGAACAGGAACACCGCGAAACCGTGCTGGCCGAACTGAAGAAGGCGCTGTCGCGCGACCGCACCCGCATGACGGTCAACGGCTTTACACAGCTGGGCCTGGTGGAAATGACGCGCAAGCGTACCCGCGATTCGCTGGCGCATCAGCTGTGCGAGCCCTGCCCGATGTGCGAGGCGCGCGGCAACGTGCGCACGCCGCGCACGGTCTGCTATGAAATCCTGCGCGAGATCCTGCGCGAGGCGCGGCAATTCAATCCCAAGGAATTCCGCATCCTGGCCTCGCAAGAGGTGGTCGACCTGTTTCTTGAAGAAGAAAGCCAGCATCTGGCGATGCTGGGCGACTTCGTGCGCAAGCGCATTTCGCTGGAAGTGGAAGGCGCGTACTCGCAAGAGCAGTACGACATCATCCTGGTCTGATTTCAGGAGATCCTGTCGGTGGTGCCGACGAATTCCAGGGGGCAATAAAAGCCCCCATGGAACTGCGCCGCGATGGGATCCTCGGGGATGTTCTGGGCCAGGATCTCCGCGGCGAAAACCTCGGAATCGTCCTGCGGCGCGTAGCCCAGGAATTTCGCGTTGGAATTGTCCCAGCGGTTGCGCAGGTTGTTCGACACCCCATAGACCACGGTGAAATGATAGGACTCGTGCTCCACGCAACGCGCCGCCAGTTGCGCCATGTCGCGGTGGCTGATCCAGGTCAATAGCTGCCGCGCCTCGCTCGGGCGGTCCGGCGTGCGGAAGGTCCCGATCCGCAAGCAGGCGACGGACATGCCGTACTTGTCCGCATACATCCGGCCCAGGCCCTCGCCGAATACCTTCGATACGCCATACAGAGAATCCGGCCTGGGCTGCACGGTGTCATCGAGGAACTTTTCCCGCCGGTGGTAGCCGATAGCGTGATTCGAACTCGCGAAAATCACCCGGCGCACGTTCTGGCGCCGGGCCGCCTCGAATACGTTGTAGCAACCCTCGATATTCATGGGCAGGATTTTTTCCCAGACATCGGCGCCGGGAATGCCGGCCAGATGGATGACGCAGTCAATACCCTCCATGCAGCGTTCCAGGGACTCGATGTCCCGGACGTCCATGGTGCAGGTTTCCTCGCCTGCCTGCGCCGGTTCCTGCGGTGCGATGTCGGCCAAACGCAGCAAGGCATAGCGGCCGCGCAGCTGCGAGCGCAGGCAAAGGCCGATATTTCCGGCTGCTCCGGTAATCAGCACGCGCAGGTTTTGGGGTTGGTTGAAAGGTGTCATCAATCTGTCCAGTTTCTCTTGACTATGAAAGCGCCGGGGCCTGTGCCGTTCGCGCCCGTTACTGCTTCTGCTTGGCGGCGATCAGCGCGTCATAGAGCGCCTGGCCATTGGGGGCTTCGCCGACGAGCTTTTTCACAACGGGCCGCGTAGCCTGCACCATGGAATCGAGATTGCTGGGGTAGACGATGGACACCCCTTTCGTTTGCATCGTCTTCATCCCCTCGTCGTAGACCTTTTTGTAATAGTCGCGGGCGTAAGCCATGGCCTCGTCCGCGGACTCCTTGATCATTTTCTGTTCCGCGGGCGAAAAGCGGTCCCAGCGATCCTTGGACATGAGCAGCAGCGCCGGATGGATGTTGACGTGCGTCATGTTGAAGTACTTGGACACCTCGATGAATTTGTCCGAGACAAACTGGTCCGGCGTGGTTTCGCCGCCGTCGAGCACCTTCTGCTGCAGGGCCAGATACAGCTCCGAATAAGCCATGGGCGTCGCTTGCGCGCCCAGGGCCTTGTAGCTTTCGACGTAACCCGGCGACTGGATGACGCGGATCTTCATGCCCTTGAGGTCTTCAGCCGAGTTGACGGGCCTGTTGCCGAAGACGTTGCGCTCGATTGCCGAAAACCAGCCCAGGCCGACCAGGCCGTACTTGGGCAGGACTTCCATGAATTTGTCGCCCGCCGGCCCGTTGAGGATCTGGTTGGCTTGCTCCACGCTGTCGAACAGGAACGGCGAGTCAAAGACCAGGAATTCCTTGACGATGCCGTTCAAGGTCGGCTGACCCGTGATGACCAGGTCGGTGGCGCCGGCCACGGCGCCTTGGATCATGGTCAGTTCGCCGCCCAGTTGCGAATGCGGGAACACGGAAATCGTGATTTTCCCGTTCGATTTCGCCTTCAGCACGTCGGCGAACTTCTGCGCCCCCACGTGAAACGGACTGTCCGTCGTGAGCGTGTGCCCCACATCCATGTTCAGGGCATGCGACGGCGCGGCAAACATGAGGGCGCTCAGGGCGCCGGCGCCAAACAGTTTCTTGAATAGCTTCACATCCATCTCCTCGATTTTCCAGCCGCCCGACAGGCGCTGCCGTCAGGCGGCCGGATTATTTTTTATAAGAAAAAAGTACTAATGGCGGGCACGTAAGAAATAATCAGGACATCAAGCACCAGCACGGCAAGGAAGATAACCAGGTACTTCGCCAACTGGTGCATTTTCAACTGGGCAACTTCACACACCACGAACAGGTTCACGCCGACCGGAGGCGTCACCATGCCGACCGCCAGATTGGTGATGACGATCATGCCGAAGTGGATGGGATCGATGCCGAAAGTCAGGCTGATGGGCGCCAGGATGGGCACGATGATCAGGATCGCCGCCAATGCCTCGATGAACATGCCGACCAGGAACAGCATGACGTTCACCAGCAGCAGAAACACGATCGGATTGGTCGTGACGGACCCCAGCATGGCAGCGACCTGCTGCGGCACCTGGTTGATCGTCAGCAGGTACGCGAACACGGCGGCGAAGGCCACGATCAGCAGGATGATGGAAGACATCACCGCGGAGCGCGCGAAAATGCCCAGCAGATCCTTGACCGTTATTTCCTTGTAGACGAACAGTCCCAGCGCCAGCCCGTAAAGCACCGCGATGCAGGAGGCTTCGGTGGCGGTGAACAAGCCGCCGTAGATTCCCCCAAGGATGATGACCGGCATCATCAGCGCCAGCGTTGCATCCTTCAGGGCTACCATCACGCCTTTCAGCCAGCCGCCAAAGCTCACCGGGCTGACTTCGTCGAAGCCCTTGATGCGGGCGACCAGGCAGACCGTCAGGATCAGCGACACGGTGATCAGCAGCCCCGGCAGGATGCCCGCGAGAAACAGCGACCCGACCGATACGTTGGCCGTCAAGGCGTACACGATCATCGGGATCGACGGCGGAATGATCGCCCCCAGCTCGCCGGAAGATGCGGCAATGGAGGCCGCGAATGACCTCGGATAGCCCTTCTTTTCCATTTCCGGAATCAGCACGGAGCCGATCGCCGCGGTCGTGGCGGACGACGAACCGGAAACCGTCGCGAACAGCAGCGAGGTCAGCACCGCGACCGCGCCCAGGCCGCCCCGGATCCAGCCGACGAAGGCATTGGCCAGTTGCACCAGTCTGGTAGCCACGCCGCCCGAGGACATGAGATGCCCGGCCAGGATGAAGAACGGCACGGCCATCAGGCTGAACGAATCCAGCGACTGGAACGCCATCTGCGCCACGATGAGCAGCGACCGGTCGCCCGCCTGCAAGGCGAACGCGGCCGACATGCCCAGGGCAGTGACAATGGGCGCACCGATGATCAGGATCGCCGTAAATGACAAGAACAGAACCGGAATCACAGCGCCCCTCCTTCACTGTTTTGCATGGCGGCGGCAACTCGTTCCGCCTCGCCGCCCTGCTGCGATACTTCAACGCTCAGCAATTCCTTGATGACGTGCGTGAAGGTATTCAGGCTCATGAGCACGCAGCCAATGAACATGAATATGTAGATGTATGCCATGGGCATTTCCATCGCGGGCGATGTCTGCCTCATGCCGAGTTCTATCAGCCTGATCGATTTCCAGGCCAAGAGCAGCGCCAGCATCAAGGTCAGGATATGCGCCACCACGCGCAGCCAGCGGGCGACCGACTCCGGCACCATGCCTATGAAGGCATCGACGCCGATCAGCCGCAGGCGATAGGTCGCGACGGCGCCGCCGATGAAGACGCTTCCGACCATCATGAAGCGGCCCAGTTCTTCCGCCCAGGGCGTGGAAAAAGGAATACCCGTATAGGTGTAGAGCAGCCGTACAAATACAGAAATTGAAATAGCCAGGACCATTCCTATAAGAAAAAGTCCGGCGCACTTTTCAGCTGCGGCGTTTATCGAATCCATTATTCGCTGCAGCGTTTGAAGCCTCTGGCGTGAGGCACAATGTCCGGCCATGCGGAGCCCTCCCTCTTTGTCTCATTTATTTATTCGCCGCCTTTTTGAGCCAGGCGTTCGATAGGCAATATACTCAGCGGCATGCGATTCGTAAAATTCAAATAACAGAACATTCTTTTCCAAAAAAACGATTGTTGAATCGTCCTGCCTTGAACCGGAGTTTCGATAATGTTGAGTGATCTCAAACAGTTGCGCGCCTTCCTCACGATTGCGCGTCTGGGCAACTTCACCAGGACGGCTCACGAACTGAATATTTCGCAGTCGGCTTTGACCATACAGATCCAGCAGCTCGAGTCCCATCTGCGCACGCGGCTGTTCGATCGCAACCACCGCAGCGTCAGCCTGACACCCCGGGGCCAGGAGCTCTTTCCGCGGATCGAGAAGCTGGTGGCCGAAATCGAAGACCTGGTCACCCATGCCCGCGACACCAGCGATCGGGAACGGGGCACCGTAACTGTCGCCGTCCTGCCCTCGCTGGCCGCCGGCCTGCTGCCGCAGGCCATCCACAGGCTGAACCGCGACTACCCCCGCATTACCGTCTGTGTGCGGGACACGGTGGCCTCCCGGGTCAACGACATGACCCGCAGCGGCGAGGTCGACTTTGGAATAGGCAGCCCGATCAAGCGCGATCAGGAATTGGTCTGGGAGCAGTTGGTGACCGACCGCTTCTGCGCCTACATGGCGCACGACTACCCCTGGGCCGCGCCGGACACGGTGACGCTGAAGGACTTGGCCGAGCATCCGTTGATATTGCCGGTGCGGGAGAGCAGCATCCGCACGCACATCGAAGCGGCGGCCGATAAATTGAAGATTTCGCTGCCGGCGGCGTATGAGGTGGTCTACAACTCGACCGTGCTGGCAATGGCGGCGCAAGGACTCGGCGTAGCCATCCTGTCTGAATTGGCAGCCCGCGAAGGCGATACCAACCGTCTGCGTTGTGTTGCCATCAGCGGCCCGCCGCTATACCGGCACATCGGCATCCTGCGGCGCGCGGGCCGCTCGCTGTCCCGTTCCGCGGAGCTGCTGACCGCGGCATTGCGGGAAATCGCCGTCCAGGAATAAGGCGCGACGCGCGCACGCGTAACAGGTCGTCGTCGCGATTTCACTTCATTATGTGTGAATTGTGTTTCTTAACGATTCGATTGCAAACAATTCTGAAAGCAATGGCGGCAAGGAAGACGACCCGATAAGCTGCGGGCGCCTTCAGGGTATACCCTGACTATTTCTTTACTTCGCTTTTAGGAGTTCGATGCGATGAAGTCCCTATTCCGTCCGTTCCTGGTGCTGGCCGCTGCGCTGCCGTTGATGCTGGCCGCCTGCGGCAACAAGGAACCCGAACAGCGTGCCGCGTTCACGCAGTTCCTGCAGACCCGTATCGTCGACAAGCCCGGCGTGCGCGTCCCGCAGCTGACGGATGAAGAGAAGAAGTCCTTCGGCGACTACGCGGCGCAATATGCGGTGATCACGGACTTCAACGCTGGCATGGATGCCTCGGTCAAGCCCCTGTCCGGCATCATGCAGAAAGGCTCGATGCGCTCGCTGAATGACATCGTGACCCGTCGCGACGACCTGAAGACCGTGCAGGCTTCGCTCAATGAAATGGGCGCGGCGCTGAAGGAGCAGCAGGCCAAGGCCGACGCCGCGCGCGCGCAGCTCAAGCAGCCGGAAGACCTGAAGGCCGTGTACGACAAGGCCTACGAGAAGACCGTCAGCCTGCCGGCCGACACCTTCCGCGATGTGCTGCCGCAACTGAACGCGACCTTCGACAGCAGCCTGAAGATCGCCGATTACGTCGCCGCGCACGCCGCGCAGATTGACATTTCCGGCCCCATCGTCAAGGTCCAGGATCCCGCCGTGCAGGCCGAGCTGAACAAACTGCTGCAGGACCTGAATGCGCAAGCCAAGAACGTGCAGCAGGCGCAGACGCGCATGCAGGCCGTGATGGTCGGCCGCTAAGCCCAGGCGGCATTAGAAAGCCCCGCCGCGCGA
>NZ_JCBAMT010000150.1:0-7818 GCF_059760445.1 Achromobacter sp. D7-1
GACGGCATACGAGATGGTTGCCTCTGTCTCGGGGGCTGGGAGTGGTGTATAAGAGCCAGATTCGATGGTGGGCATCAGGGCGGGCTGCCCGCAGCCGGCCAGCATCAGCACCTGCCGCGCATGGCCGGCCACCTGCGGCAGCGGCCCCGCCGCGCGGCGTTCCGGCACCTTGCGCTTGAGCGCCTCGGGCAACATGCCGCGCACCGCCTGCCCCAGCCGCATCGCGGGCGCGAACAGCGGCGACAGCATGGTCTTGCGCAGCAAGGTACGTTTGGTCTTGTCGGCCCAAGTGCGCGGCACGCGCTCCTCGACGATCTTGCGGCCGATATCCACCAGATGGCCGTACTGGACGCCAGACGGGCAAGTGGTCTCGCAATTGCGGCAGGTCAGGCAGCGGTCCAGGTGCTGCTGCGTGGACTGCGTGGGCTCGGCGCCCTCCAGCACCTGCTTGATCAGGTAGATGCGTCCGCGCGGGCTGTCCAGCTCGTCGCCCAGCACCTGATAGGTAGGACAGGTCGCGGTGCAAAAACCGCAGTGCACGCAACGCCGCAGGATGGCGTCGGCCTCCTTGCCCAGATCGGACTCGCGTGCCCAGGATGCCAGATTGGTTTGCATGATGCCCTATAGATCCAGGACCAGACGGCCGGGGTTGAACAGGCCGGCCGGATCGAGCTCTTGTTTGAGGCGGCGCGTGATCGCAGCGATCCCGGGCGCCAGCGGATGGAATACGCCGTCGGCCGGCGCCCTGCCTGGCCCGGCGCGGAATAGCGTGACGTGGCCGCCCAGCCGCTCGGCGGTCTCGCGCAACGCGGCGGCATCATGCTCGCCCGACAGCCAGCGCTGGCCTCCGCCCCACTCCAGCAAGGCAGGTCCCAGCCCGAGGGCGGCAGCAGTGGGCGGCAGCGCCAGGCGCCACAAGGGCCGGCCCGGCGCGAAAAAGGCGTGGGTCTGCTCGCGCAAAGACCGCCACCAGGCTTGCGCCGCTTCAGGCGCCAGCGGCGCGCCGCCTATCAGTTGACGGGCGCTGGCGATCGCGGGCGGCGCGCCCGACA
Organism: Achromobacter sp. D7-1; assembly: GCF_059760445.1. Taxonomy (NCBI): domain Bacteria; kingdom Pseudomonadati; phylum Pseudomonadota; class Betaproteobacteria; order Burkholderiales; family Alcaligenaceae; genus Achromobacter; species Achromobacter sp. D7-1. The sequence goes on from NZ_JCBAMT010000150.1 coordinate 1,053, forward strand.
GGCGCACGGCCATCTGGCCGTCCCCGTCGTCGCCGCTCCAACTGGTGGCGGAGATCGGCAAGGGCTTGCCGCGCCACAGGGCGAAGCTGGCCAAGGCCTGCGCCTCTGTGGCGGGCAGCGTCAGGGTGACTTCTTCCATCGGCCGCGGCACGACCTTCAAGGACACTTCGAGTATGGCGCCGAAGATGCCGTGCGAACCGGCCAGCAGGCGCGACACGTCATAACCCGCCACGTTCTTCATGACCTCGCCGCCGAACGAGAGGATGCGGCCTTCCGAATCCAGCAACTGCGCGCCCAGGACGAAATCCTTGAGCGCGCCCGCGCTCATGCGGCGCGGGCCCGACAGCCCCGCCGCCACGCATCCGCCCACTGTGGCGGAGGTCGAGAAATGCGGCGGTTCGAACGCCAGCATCTGCCCATGCTCGGCCAGCGCGGCTTCGAGTTCGGCCAGCGGCGTGCCCGCGCGCACCGTCACCACGAGTTCGGAGGGGTGGTAGCTGACGATGCCGCGATAGGGCGTCATGTCCAGCAGGCAGTGGCCATCCTGCGGCGTCACCGGACGGTAGTTGCCATAGAACGCCTTGCTGCCGCCGCCCATCACAAACAGGGGTTTGTGACCGGCACGGGCCGTCATGACCTGGTCGCACAATTCCGACAGGACGAAATCCATAAGGACAGGTCCTAGAAACGGGCGAGATCGGGGAAGCGCAGCTCTCCCGCATGGACATGCATCTTGCCGTATTCGGCGCAGCGGGCCAGCGTGGGGATGACTTTTTCAGGATTGAGCAGGCAGGGCGGATCGAAGGCCCGCTTTACCGCCAGGAACGCGTCGAGTTCTTCGCGAGAGAATTGCACGCACATTTGATTTATCTTCTCCATACCCACCCCGTGCTCTCCGGTCACGGTCCCTCCTACCTGCACGCACAGTTCAAGAATGGCGGCGCCGAATTTCTCGGCGCGCTCCACCTCGTCCGGCTTGTTCGAATCGAACAGGATCAACGGATGCAGGTTGCCGTCGCCCGCGTGAAAGACGTTGGCGCAACGCAGGCTGAACTCGTCTTCCATCTGTTCGATGGCACCCAGCACGCGCGCCAGATGGCGGCGCGGTATCGTGCCGTCCATGCAATAGTAATCAGGCGATACCCGCCCGGCAGCCGGGAAGGCGTTCTTGCGGCCGGCCCAGAATTTCAGGCGCTCGGCCTCCGAGGACGAGACCTGGCAGCGCGTGGCGCCCGCCTCGCGGAACACGGCCTCCATGCGCGCGATCTCGTGCTCGACCTCTTCGGGCGTACCGTCCGACTCGCACAGCAGAATGGCTTGTGCGTCCATGTCGTAGCCCGCGCGCACAAAGGGTTCGACCATGTGGGTCGCGCGGCGGTCCATCATCTCCAGGCCCGCCGGTATCATGCCGGCCGCGATCACCTGCGTGACCGCATTGCCCGCCGCTTCCACGCTGGAAAAGCTGGCCATGACCACCTGCGCGCAGGCCGGCTTGGGGATCAGCTTGACCGTCACTTCGGTGACCACGCCCAGCATGCCTTCCGAACCGATGAAGACGGACAGCAGGTCCAGGCCGGGCGCATCGGGCGCTTCGGAACCCAGTTCGACCACATCGCCATCGATCGTCACGACCCGCACCCGCAGCACGTTGTGCACGGTCAACCCGTACTTCAGACAATGCACGCCGCCGGAGTTCTCCGCCACGTTGCCGCCGATGGAACAGGCGATCTGGCTGGAGGGATCGGGCGCGTAATACAGCCCATACGGCGAAGCCGCCTCGGAGATCGCCAGGTTGCGCACGCCGGGCTGCACGATGGCCGTGGCGCTGGCCAGGTCGATGTGCTTGATGCGATTGAATTTCGACAAGCCGAGCAACACGCCGCGGCTGTGCGGCATGGCGCCTCCGGACAAGCCGGTGCCAGCGCCACGCGCAACCACGGGCGCATTCAGGCGTTTGCAGATGCGCATGACGGCCTGCACCTGCTCTTCCGTTTCAGGCAAGGCAACCACCGCAGGCAGCGCGCGATATAGAGAGAGGCCGTCGCACTCGTAAGGGCGCGTATCCTCTTCGCGGAACAACACGCAGTGCGCGGGCAAGGCGGCCGACAACGCCTCGATGAGCTGCTGCAAGGAATAAGGCGCCTGCACTTGTGCCAGGCCGGTTTCGACCAATGAATTCATGAGCGCAACAATAGCGCGAGCACCCGTCACTAGCAGACCGGGATTTACCCGCATCCGTGCACCTATGGCACACCAGATAAGTAACCAGCCGTAATCGCATGCCGCACACGGCCGGCGCCCGCCTCGCTCGACCGTTCCGCCGGCAAAAAAAAGCCGACGGCATGCCGTCGGCTTAGGATGTCGGCGGCGCTGCCGCAGCAGGCTTACCAGGACACGATCTTGCCGGGATTGAGAATATTGTTGGGATCAAATGCGTGCTTCAAGCTGCGCATCAGATCCAGGGCATCCTCGCCATGCTCTTCGGCCATGAACTGCATCTTGTGCAGGCCCACGCCGTGCTCGCCCGTGCAGGTGCCGTCGGCGGCAATCGCGCGGCGCACCAGGTTGTGGTTGATGGTTTCGGATTCTTCCCATTCCTTGGCGTTGTCCGCATCGAGCAGCATCAGCACATGGAAGTTGCCGTCGCCGACGTGGCCGACGATCGTATAGGGGAAGCTGGCGCGGTCGAGCTCCTCGACCGTGTCGCGCACGCAATCAGCCAGGCGCGAGATCGGCACGCAGACGTCGGTGGTGCTGGCGCGGCAGCCGGGTCGCAGCTGCAAGCCGGCAAAGTAAGCGTTGTGGCGCGCGGTCCACAGGCGGCTGCGGTCCTCGGGGCGCTCGGCCCATTCGAAGTCCATGCCGCCATGCTCCGCCGTGATCGCCTGCACGGTTTCGGCCTGTTCCTGCACGCCAGCCGGGCTGCCGTGGAATTCGAACACCAGCAGCGGCGTCTCGCGCAGGGTCAGCTTGCTGTGCAGGTTCACCGAGCGCACGCTGGCCGCGTCCATGAATTCGACGCGGGCGACCGGCACACCCATCTGGATGATTTCGATCACGCTCTGCACGGCCGAATCCAGCGTGGGGAAATTGCAGACCGCGGCCGACACGGCTTCAGGCTGCGGGTACAGGCGCACCGTCACTTCGGTGATGATGCCCAGCGTGCCTTCGCTACCCACGAAGATGCGCGTCAGGTCGTAGCCCGCCGAGGACTTGCGCGCGCGGCCGGCGGTGCGGACGATGCGCCCGTCCGCCGTGACCACAGTCAGCGACATGACGTTCTCGCGCATGGTGCCGTAGCGCACGGCGTTGGTGCCGGAAGCGCGCGTGGCCGCCATGCCGCCGAGGCTGGCGTCGGCGCCCGGATCGATCGGGAAGAACAGCCCGGTGTCGCGGATTTCTTCGTTGAGCTGCTTGCGCAGCACGCCGGCCTGCACGGTGGCCGTCAGGTCCTCGGCGTTGACCGCCAGCACCTTGTTCATCTGCGACAGGTCCAGGCTGATGCCGCCCTGGATCGCCAGGATGTGGCCTTCGAGCGAAGACCCTGCGCCGTAGGGAATCAGGGGCACGCGATGCTGATTGCACAGCTTGGCGATCTCGGCCACTTCCTCGGTCGTGTGCGCGAAAACCACCGCGTCCGGCGGCATGGCCGGATAGGGAGATTCATCGCGGCCGTGGTGGTCGCGCATGGCGGAGGATTCGGACAAGCGATCGCCAAAGCGGGCGCGCAAGGCATCCAGACAGGCGGCCGGCACCGGACGGCGCAACGATTCGGCGTGCAAGGGAGCGTTCATGGTCAGCGTGATCTCGGGTTCGTTAACCTGATTATTCTACGCCGCCGCGCACGCCGCGCCGCAAACCGCCAGGCGCTGGCGATCGGCGGCGCTGCCAGGGGCTTACTTGCCGGAAGTCAGGGCGACCCGGCGGCGTTCGCGCACGGCGTGCGCCAGGCGCTCGAGCACCGCGACCGAGGCGTCCCAATCGATGCAGCCGTCGGTGATGCTCTGGCCGTAGACCAGCGGCGTGCCCGGCACCATGTCCTGGCGGCCGCCCAGCAGATGGCTTTCGACCATGACGCCCACCAGGCGGCTGTCGCCCGCTTCCATCTGGCGCGCCACGTCTTCGACGACCAGCGGCTGGTTCTCGGGTTTCTTGCTGCTGTTGGCGTGGCTGGCGTCGATCATGATGCGCTGTGCCAGGCCGGCCTTGGACATGTCCTGGCAGGCCGCATCGATGCTGGCCGCATCGTAGTTCGGCGTCTTGCCGCCGCGCAGGATGACGTGGCAGTCCTCGTTGCCGGCCGTCGACACGATGGCGGAATGGCCGCCCTTGGTCACCGACAGGAAATGGTGCGGCTGCGACGCCGCCTTGATCGCGTCCACCGCGATCTTCACATTGCCGTCGGTGCCATTCTTGAACCCCACCGGACACGACAGTCCCGAAGCCAGTTCGCGATGCACCTGGCTTTCCGTCGTCCGAGCCCCGATCGCCCCCCAGGAGACCAGATCCGCGATGTATTGCGGCGTAATCATGTCCAGGAACTCGCAACCCGCCGGCAGTCCCAGGCTGTTGATGTCCAGCAGCAATTCGCGGGCGACGCGCACGCCCTTGTTGATGTCGAAGCTGCCATCCAGATCCGGATCGTTGATCAGGCCCTTCCAGCCCACCGTGGTCCGCGGCTTCTCGAAGTACACGCGCATCACGATTTCCAGGTCGGCGCTCAGCCGGTCGCGCACGGGCTTCAGACGCTTCGCATATTCGATGGCCGCGCGGGTGTCATGGATGGAGCAAGGACCGATCACGACGATCATCCGGTCATCCATGCCATGCAGGATGCGGTGCATCCCCTGGCGGGCGGCGAACACGGTGTCGGACGCCTCCTTGGTGCAGGCGAACTCGCGCATGACGTGCGCGGGCGGGTTCAGCTCTTTGATTTCTCGAATGCGAAGGTCGTCGGTATTGTGTGACACGGAACTGCTCCTGGGTTGCCCGCCACGGGGATGTTCCCGAGGTGGTTTCCTCAACTGGCGGCGCAAAAAAAGCCGCCAGTTCGCTGGCGGCTTTTTTGGGGGGATTCTTTCCAAACTTCAGATTGAGCGCGTCCCTTCCTCCGCCAGCGGCTTCAGAAAACCATAAAAATAAAAATAAAAGGCGGGGGACGCGAATTTCATGGGGATTGACTCTAGCACAAATTTTTCGGGCCGTCACCCGTTTTTTTTCGGATCAGGCCGTGCCGCCGACCGTCAGGCCTTCCATGCGGACCGTGGGCATGCCCACGCCCACAGGCACGCTCTGCCCATCCTTGCCGCAGGTGCCCACGCCCGAATCCAGCTGCAGGTCATTGCCGATCATGGTGACGCGGTTCATGGCGTCCGGACCGTTGCCGATCAGGGTGGCGCCCTTGACCGGGTAGGTCACCTTGCCGTTTTCAATCATGTAGGCCTCGGACGCGGAGAACACGAACTTGCCGTTGGTGATGTCGACCTGACCGCCACCGAAGTTGACCGCGTACAGTCCGCGCTTGACGGACGACACGATTTCCTCGGCCGGCTTGTCGCCCGCCAGCATGTAGGTATTGGTCATGCGCGGCATGGGCAAGTGCGCAAACGATTCGCGGCGGCCATTGCCGGTGGCAGCGGTCTTCATGAGGCGCGCGTTCAGGGTGTCCTGCATGTAGCCGCGCAGGATGCCGTCTTCGATCAGCACGTTGCGCTGGGTGGCGTTGCCTTCATCGTCGATATTGAGCGAACCGCGACGATCCGGGATCGTGCCGTCGTCCACCACGGTGACCCCCTTGGAGGCCACGCGCTCGCCGATGCGGCCGGAGAACACGCTGGAACCCTTGCGGTTGAAATCGCCTTCCAGCCCGTGGCCGACAGCCTCGTGCAGCAGGATGCCGGGCCAGCCGGAACCCAGCACGACGGTCATCTCGCCGGCCGGCGCCGGGCGCGCTTCCAGGTTCACCATGGCTTCGTGCACCGCGCGCTCGACATAGCCTTGCAGCATTTCGTCCGTGAAATAGGCCAGGCCCAGGCGGCCGCCGCCCCCGGCGTGGCCCATCTCGCGACGGCCGTTGCGTTCGGCAATGACGGTCAGCGACAGGCGCACCAGCGGACGCACATCGGCGGCCAGGCGGCCGTCGCTGCCGGCCACCAGCACCACGTCGTATTCGGCGCCCAGGCCCGCCATGACCTGGATCACGTGCGGATCGCGCGCGCGCGCCATGCGCTCCACGCGTTCCAGCAGCGCAACTTTTTCCGGGGCGCTCAGCGTGGCCACCGGATCGATATCGGCGTACAGGCTGCGGCCGATCTCGGCTTCGACCTGCGCCGCCACCTTCACTTTGCCGGCGCCGCGGCGCGCAATGCCGCGCACGGCGTGGGCCGACGACAGCAAGGCTTCGGGCGACAGCGAATCCGAATAGGCGAAGGCGGTTTTCTCGCCGCTCACGGCGCGCACCCCGACGCCCTGACTGATCGAAAAACTGCCCGTCTTGACGATGCCCTCTTCCAGGCTCCAGCCCTCGCTGCGCGTGTACTGGAAGTACAGGTCGGCGTAGTCGACCTTGTGCGTGAAGATCTCACCCAGCGCGCGCGCCATATCCGCCTCGGTCAGCCCCCAAGGGTCGAGCAGCAGGGATTTGGCGGTGGCGAGGGAAGCAATGGCGGGATCGATGATTTTCATGGGGCTCTGTACAGGAGGCGGCGGCGCGCTGGCGCGCGCTCGCGGTGATACTCGAGATCATATCGTAACGCCGGCGCGGCCC
>NZ_JCBAMT010000151.1:0-7397 GCF_059760445.1 Achromobacter sp. D7-1
GTCATGGGCGCCGCGGCGGGCGCGGGCGCCATGCCCGGCGCGCCGGCCGCCGGCGGCACCGTGTCGGCGGGCACCTGGATGACGGTTTCACGCAGCACGCCCCCGCCCTGCACGCTGCCGCGCACATTGGTGGGCGAAGTCATCTGCGTGACGCAGTCTTGGCGCGATGCGGCCGGCAGGCGGTTGCAGCGGTCCAGCATGTTCTGCTGCAGCTGGTCGGTGCCGCCGTCCTTGAGATTGTTGCGGCCGCTCTCTTGCCGCGCCGCGCCGGCTTCGCGCATGCAGGCGGCCTGGTCCTGGCCGGTGGCGCCGCTCTTGCAAGCCGCCACATCCTGCTGGTACTGGGACTGGGCTGAGCCGCGGCCGCTCGCATCTGCCGCGTGGACCGCTCCCGCGGCCAACATCAGGCCTGCAGCGCAAAGCGTCGCCGCGAGGCGTTTGGTATGCATGGGACGTGTAGTCATGGTCAGCTCCTTGAGATTGGTTGATCCGTTACCCACTATCCCACGATGACGCTTCGGCTACATGTCCAGCGACTTGAATTCGTAAGACTACGTTTCAATTGACGCGGCGCAACAAACCCGCCCTGCCCGCTTAGCTGGCATCGCGCTCGGCGTCGGCTTTGCTCAGGCGGTTACGGTAGGTCGCCGCGCGCATCAGCAGCATGGCGGTCACGGGCGAAGACACGATCAGCAGCAAGGTGATGATGACTTCATGAAACACAGGCCGGGCAGACAGCGCCGAAAATACCAGGATGGAAGCGGCCAGCACGCAACCGCAACCCATGGTGTTGCCCAGGGTGGGCGCATGGATGCGGGCATAGAAGGTACGGAAGCGCAGCAGGCCGGCCGACCCGGTCAGCGCCAGCAAGCCGCCGAGCACCAGCAGGATGCTGGCGGGTATGGCAGCCCACAGCGGGATCTGGGCGTCGATCATGGCTCGATCACCTCGCCGCGCAGCAGGAAGCGCGCCATCGCGGTGGAACCGACGAAGCCGAACAGCGCGATCAGCAGCGCGATGTCGAAGTACACGGACGTGCCGGAGCGGATGCCGAATACCAGCATGGTCAGCATGCCGTTGATGTACAGCGTGTCCAGGGCCAGCACGCGGTCCTGCGCGGTGGGACCGCGCAGCAGCCGGATGGCGGCGAAGACCATGCCCAGCGCGAAGCAGAGCAAGGCGAAGGACGCAGCCCAGTAAAGTATGTTGTTCATTCGAAAATCTCCATCAGCGGGCGCTCGTAGCGTTCCTGGACCAGCTTGATCCAGTCGCCCTCGTTCTGCAGGTCCAGCACGTGCAGCTTGAGGCGATGGTCGTCGGTCAGGTCCACCCAGACGGTGCCCGGCGTGTAGGTGACGATGCAGGCCAGCATCGCCAGGCCATGCGGGTCGCGCATGGTCAGCGGGATCATGATGAACCCGGGTGAAAAATTATTGCGGCGCGGATTCAGGATCAGCCGCGCCACGGCGACATTGGATTTGATGATGTCCGCGGTCACGTGCAGGAACAGCGGCACCGCCTTCCACAGGCGGCGCGGCCGCGCCCGCAGCGGCCGCAGGCGGGATGCGGCCCAGGTGAACCACAGCGCCAACGCGATGCCCAGCGCGATCTGGCCGGCGGACGCGCTCTCGTTGAGCACCAGCCACAGGACGAACAGGTAGACCGGCAGGAACAGGAAGTAGAGGCGGCGCATCAGCTTCCTCCCTTGAGGCCGCGCACGGTCTGCGCGGACATGACGGCGTCGATATAGGACTTGGGCTGGTCCAGCGAGCGCGCCGCGTCGTCCAGGTAGGCCGACACGGGGCCCGCGCCGGCCGCCAGGCCCACGCACAGCAGCAACAGCACGGCCACCGGCCCGGCTTCGATCAGCCGCAGGCGCGGCGTGCTGCGGTCATCGCTGGCCCAGAACACCCGGATGCCGGTGCGGCCCAGGCCGATCAGGCCGGCCAAACCGGACAGCAACACGGCGGCCACCAGTATCCATGCGTCCATGGGCACGGCCGATTCGTTGGCGGCCGACACCGCCGCCGACAGCAGCGACAGCTTGGCGACAAAACCCGACAGGGGCGGCAGGCCAGTCACCAGCAAGGCGCAGGAAATGAAGGCCAGGCCCAGGAAGGCCATGGCCGCGGGAATGGCCACGCCCACGACGTCGTCGGACCGGTTGACCGAGGCGGGATCGTCCAGGTCGAAGGCATCCAGGGTCACGGCGAGCACGTTGGCGCCGAAACTGCGGGTGCGTTCGATCAGTTCAGCCAACAGGAAGAATGCGCCCGTGGTCAACACGGAACTGAGCAGGTAGAACAGCGCCGGACCGGTCAGCGTCACGCCCGGCATGCCCAGCGCGGTCAGCAGCGTGCCCGCCGACACGATCACGCAGTAGCCCACCATCTTTTCCAGCTGCTGCGTCGCCAGCAAGCCCAGGCCGCCGAACAGCAGCGTGGCCAGCCCCGCCGCGAACATCCAGTCCAGGCTGAAGGCCGCTGGCGCGCCTGTCGGCAGCAGCAAGGAGCCGATGCGCAGCAAGGCGTAGATGCCGACCTTGGTCATGATGGAGAACATGGCCGCGACCGGCGCGCCGGCCGAGCCGTAGCCCTTGACCAGCCAGAAGTTCAGCGGCCAGGCGCCCGCCTTCACCAGGAAGGCCACGCCCAGGATGGCCGCGCCGGCCTCGAACAGCATGCGGTCCGCGCCCGCCAGGTTGCCCGCGCGCACCGCCAGGTCCGCCATGTTCAGCGTGCCGGTGACGCCGTAGATCAGCGCGATGCTGATCAGCAGCAGAAACGAAGCCACCAGATTGACCGCGATGTACTGCAGGCCGGCGCTAACGCGCGCCACGCCCGAGCCGTGCAGCAACAGGCCATAGGACGCGGCCAGCAGCACTTCGAAGAACACAAACAGGTTGAACAGATCGCCCGTCAGGAATGCCCCGTTCAGCCCCATCAGCAGGAACTGGAACAGCGAATGGAAGTGCACGCCGGCGCGATCCCAGCGGGCCAGCGCATAGACCAGCGTGGCCAATCCCAGCACCGCGGTCAGGGTCAGCATGACGGCGGCCAGACGGTCGACCACCAGCACGATGCCGAAGGGCGCGGGCCAGTCGCCCACCAGATAGACCCCTACCCCGTCCGGCCAGACGCCGGGTACGCCGCCGCCCGCCACCACCAGCAGCGCGATGGCGGCGGCCAATTGGCCCAGGGTGGAAACGAGCGCGATGGCGCCACGGGTGTAGCGGCGGGTGTCAGCCAGCAGGAGCATCGCCGCGCCGGCCGCGAGCGGCGTGACGATAGGCAATACGGGCAGGTGTTGCAGCCAAAAATTCAAGATTGGGACTCCCGTCCATCAACGTGGTCGGTACCCGTGAGGCCACGCGAGGCCAGCAGCACAACCAGGAACAGCGCGGTGGTGGCGAAGCCGATCACGATGGCCGTCAGCACCAGCGCCTGCGGCAGCGGATCCGCATACCAGGAAGGATCATGGGCCACTGCCGGATCCACCACGGGCGGACGGCCCGAGGTCAGCCGGCCCATGCCGAAGATGAACAGGTTCACCGCGTAGGAAACCAGCGACAGGCCCATGATGAACTGGAAGGTTCGCGGCCGCAGCAGCAGCCAGACGCCCGAACCCGCCAAGACACCGATAGCGATGGCGTATATCAATTCCATCAGGCTTCCCCTGTTTGAGCGGCGGCCGCCTGGATTTCGACGGCAGCCTTGCGTTGCGCGCGCAGCGATTGGTGGGCCAGCGCCACCAGCACCAGCACGGTGGAACCCACGACCAGCATATAGACGCCCAGGTCGAACAGCAGCACGCTGGACAGGTGCACGTGGCCGATCAGCGGCAGCGCGATGTCCCACGACAGCGCCGCCAGAAAAGGCTTGTAGGCCAGCCAGGCGGTCACCGCCGCCGTGCCGGCGAACAGCAGGCCGATGCCGATCCAGTTTTGCGGGTTGAGGCGGCTGCGCGACTCCACCCAATACACGCCGCCCACCATGTATTGCAGGATCACGGCGGTGGCGAAGATCAGTCCGCCGACGAAACCGCCACCCGGCTGGTTGTGGCCGCGCAGCAGGAAGTACACGGAAATCAGCGCGGCGGTGGGCAGCAGCAGGCGCACCAGCACCGTCGGCACCATCATCGAACCCGTGGGCACCAGCGACTTGATGTCCGGCGCCTCGGGCACGCCGCCGTCCTGGTCGAGCTGCTGGCGCGGCAGGTCCGCGCTTTCAGCGGCTGGACGGAAGCGGCGCAGCAGCGCGTAGACCGTCAGCGCCACGATACCCAGCACCGTGATTTCGCCGAAGGTATCGAAGCCGCGGAAGTCCACCAGGATCACGTTCACCACGTTGGTGCCACCGCCGTCGGGCAGCGCGCGGTCGACGAAATACGAGGAAATGGTGTCACCTTGCGGCCGCACCAGCACCGCATAGGCCAGCGCGGCCATGCCGGTGCCCGCGGCGCCCGCCATCAACAAGTCGCGCAGGCGGCGGCCGCGCGCGCGCAGCGTCACCTTCAGGCTCTCGTCCTCGTCCTGCTCGATGCGCCGCGGCAACCAGCGCAGGCCCAGCAGCAACAGCACCAGGGTCACCACCTCGACCGACAACTGGGTCAGGGCCAGATCGGGCGCCGAGAACCAGACGAAGGTCAGGCAGGTGATCAGCCCCGCGCCGCCGGCCAGCGCCAGCGAGGCCAGGCGGTGGTACTTGGCCTGGAAGGCCGCAGCCAGCGCGCAGCCCGCGCCCACCAGCCACAGCAGCGCGAACGCCGGGTCGATCGGCGTCATGCGGCCGGCGCCATCCAACCAGCCGCCCCCGCGCAGCGGCAGCCAGGCCACGAACAGCGTACCCAGCACGATCAGCAGCATCTGCACCTGCAGGCGCGAGGACGCCAGCCAACGCAGCAGCCAGGCCGCGGCCACGCTGGAGCCGTCCAGCAGCGCCTCGAAGCTGCGGCGGCCGTCCAGGCGGTAGATGAACGGCACCCGGCCCGGGTTGGCGCGCTGGTGCGCGCGCAAGGCCAGGTAGAGCAGAATGCCGGCCGTGGTCGCGACCAGGCTCATGACCAGCGGCAGGTTCAAACCGTGCCAGACGGCCAGGCTGTACTCGGGCATGTCCTGGCCCAGGATGCTTTGCGCCGCGGTTGCCAGGAACGGGCCGACGGTCAGGCCAGGCACCACGCCCACCAGCAGGCAGATGGCCACCAGCAACGCGCTGGGGAACAGCATCCAGCGCGGCGGCTCATGCGGCGCGCGCGGCAGGTCGGTCGCCGGGGGGCCGAAAAACACTTGCAGGATGAAGCGCAACGAATAGGCCACGCTGAACGCGCCCGCGATGGTGGCCACCAGCGGCAGGCCAATCTCGGTGATGCGGTCGCCACTGACGAAGGTGGTCTCGGCGAAGAACATTTCCTTGGACAGGAAACCGTTGAGCAACGGCACCCCCGCCATGGACGCGGCCGCCACCATGGCCAGCGTCGCCGTGATGGGCATGGCCTTGTACAGGCCCGACAGCCGGCTCAGGTCGCGCGTGCCGGTTTCGTGGTCCACCACGCCCGCGGCCATGAAGAGCGAGGCCTTGAAGGTGGCGTGGTTGATCATGTGGAAGATGGCCGCGACCAGCGCCAGCGTGCTGTTCAGGCCCAGCAACAGCGTGATCAGCCCCAGGTGGCTGATGGTGGAATACGCCAGCACCCCCTTCATGTCCTGCTGGAAGATGGCGGCATAGGCGCCCAGCACCAGCGTGATCAGCCCCGCCCCGCCTATGATCCAGAACCATTCGTCGGTGCCGGACAGCACCGGCCAGAACCGCGCCAGCAGGAACACGCCGGCCTTCACCATGGTGGCCGAATGCAGGTAGGCGGATACGGGCGTGGGCGCCGCCATGGCGTTGGGCAGCCAGAAATGGAAGGGAAACTGGGCGCTCTTGGTCAGCGCGCCCAGCGCCACCAGGATCAGGACGGCCGGATACCAGGGATCGGCGCGCACCAGGTCGCCGGCGGCCAGCACCCGGTCCAGGTCGTAGCTGCCGACGATGTGGCCCAGGATCAGCACGCCGGCCAACAGGCACAGCCCGCCCCCGCCCGTGACCGTCAGCGCCATGCGGGCGCCGCGGCGCGCGTCCAGGCGGTGATGCCAGTAGGCAATCAGCATGAAAGACGCCAGGCTGGTCATTTCCCAGAACATGACCAGCTGGATCAGGTTGCCGGACAGCACCACGCCCAGCATGGCGGCCATGAAGGCCTGGAAGAACGAGAAAAAGCGCGGCACCGGATCTTCCGGCGACATGTAGTAGCGCGCGTACAGCACCACCAGCGCGCCCATGCCGGACACGATCAGCGCGAACAGCCAGGCATAGCCGTCCATGCGCAGGGTGAATTGCAGGCCCAGGGCGGGCGCCCAGGGCATGTCGAAGCGGACCACGCCGCCGTTGGTGACTTCGGGATACAGGCTGATGACCAGCACCACACAGGCCAGGGCGATGAGTCCCGCCAGCCAGGCCTCGGCGTTGCGGGCGTTGGATGGCAGGAGCGCGGCGCACAGGCTGCCGGCAAACGGCAGAGCGAGGATCAGGATCAGCGACATGGCGTTCCGAGAGTGTCCGGGCCCCCTCCCGCCAGCGCAAGGCAGCGAAAGACGAACAGACCGGGGATTGAAAAACGGACGGAACCCTGGCCCGGTGCGTCGCTGCACTACACGTTGCCCCGCGGGGGACATCAACCAACGCCATTGAACGGCGCAGACAGAAACAAACGCAATAGCTTTCTTGCAAGACCGGCCAAGAATCTCATACGAAAAATATCAGATTCTTGTAAGTTATGCAGAGATTTATGTGTGTACCGAGCGGATGACGGCATGTTCGATGCGCAATCCTTGCGCAATTGAAATATTCCTGTAGCTATTCATGTCTTTGTCAGCATTGGTTTTTTTCATCTATTCCGGTCTTCTTCGGACAACAACGCGGCAAAAAAATAACCCTGGGCAAGCCAGGGTCTATCCGGGTTGACCGGCGTAAATTTACTGTGTGGAATGGCGCCCACGAGGCATCCGCCGCGCCAGCATCCGGGCGCGGCAAGCTTCACCGACGCCGGCCCAAGAAGCCGGCCGGGTCGGAAATTCAAATAATCTGGAGAAGACTCTTGACCATGCTGTCCCAAGCCAAGGCCGTCCTGGCCGCCGCCATCGCCGGCCTCTGCCTTAGCACCGCCGCGCAGGCCGCCGACCCCTACCCCAACAAGCCCATCCGCCTGATCGTTCCCTTCGCCGCCGGCGGCACCACCGACATCGTGGCGCGCATCGTCGCCGAGGGCCTGACCCGTGAACTCGGCCAGGCGGTGGTGGTCGAAAACCGCGGCGGCGGCGGCGGCTCCATCGGCGCCGACGCCGTGGCGCGCTCCACGCC
>NZ_JCBAMT010000152.1:0-7010 GCF_059760445.1 Achromobacter sp. D7-1
GTCCGGACTTGCGTCCGGGCGGCGACAGGCCATTCAGGCAATGCTGCGATGGGCCAGCGGCTCGCCTGCGAGCCAGCGATTGAAGTTGTCGACGAACAGGGCGCGCACGCGCGCGGCATTGCCGTCCGAGAACCCGGCGCTGTGCGGCGTGACGATGACGTTGGGCAGTCCCCACAGCGCCGAATCCGGCGGCAGCGGTTCATGCTGGAACACATCCAGGAAGGCGCCGCCCAGGCGCCGGGCGCTCAGCGCCGCGATCAGTTCAGGTTCGTCGATCACGTGGCCGCGGGCCACGTTGACCACCATGGCGTGGGCGGGCAGCGCGGCGAGCGCGTCGCGGCCGACCAGGTTGCGCGTGACGGGCGTGAGCGGGCAGGCCAGCACCAGCCAGTCGGCAGCGGGCAGCAGGGACGGCAGGTCGCTGTAGCTCACGGTATGGCGGGCCTGCGGCACGGACGCGCCGCTATGGCGCGCGACCGATATTTCCAGCCCGAGCGCGCCCAGCAGCGCGCCGATGCGCTGGCCTATGCCGCCCCAGCCCACCACCACGGCATGCTGGCCGGCCAAATCCCGGGGCGTGCGCGCATCCAGCAGCGGACGCCAGGCGCGGTCGCGCTGGTCGGAGGCCAGTAGTGGCAGGCGGCGCGCCAGCGCCAGCACGCCCGCGATGGCGCTCTGGGCAACCACCGGATCGCTGGCGCCTTGCGAGGTGGTGACCGCCACGCCGCGCGCGTGCAGGCTCAGGTAGATCTCGCGGTCGGCGCCGGCCGAGTGCACATGCACCCAGCGCAGCGCCGGCGCGTGCCGCATCGCCTCGTAATACAGCGCCGTGGATGGCTGGATCTCGAACTTGGTCGAATGGCCCGTGATGTCGCGCGAGACGAAGGCGGCCTCGGCAGTCATGGGCTGGCCCGCCACCGGGTGGACCAGCCCATAGCGGCCGGCGGCCGGCGTACGGTCCAGCGCCAGGCGCAATGGCGGGGCTTCGGCCGGCGAGCACAGGATGCGGATGTCGGAACCTTGCGTCATGGCACCGGCTTCAATGCGCTTCGGGGGCGAACTTGCGCACCAGCACCGCCCACTTGTCGTGTTCGCGCTTGATGAAGGCGCCGAATTGCGCGGGCGTGCCGCCAACCGGCTCGGCGCCTTCGCGCAGCATCTGTTCGTTGAGCGCCGGCAATGCCGCATTGACCTCGCGGTTGACGACCTCCACCACCTGCTGCGGCGTACCCTTGGGCGCGAAGAAGCCGAACCAGGAACCGGCGTCAAAGCCCGGGTAGCCTGATTCCGCGATGGTGGGCAGTTCCGGCAGGGTAGCGGAGCGCTGTGCGGTGCTGACCGCCAACGCGCGCAGCTTGCCGGAACGGATATGTCCTATCACCGACGGAATGGTGGCGAACATGAAGTCGATGCGCCCGGCCAGCAGGTCGTTGACCGCGTCCGCGCCCTTGTAGGGCACGTGCGTGGCGTTGACGCCCAGCTCGTCCATCAGCATGTAGCTCGACAGATGCGAGGACGTGCCCACGCCGGTGGAGCTGTAGTTGAGCTGGCGCGCGCTCTTGACGTACTTCAGGAAGCCCTGGATGTCCTTGGCGGGGGAGGAGGGCGGCACCACCAGCACATTGGGCACGGTGGCAATCTGCACCATGGGGATCAGATCGGTCAGCGGACTGTAGGGCAGCTTGTTCAGCGAGGGATTGACGGCGATGGGACCCACGGAATTGACGATCAGGGTGTGGCCGTCGGCCGGCGCGCGCACCACGAACTCCGTGCCGATGTTGCCGCCCGCGCCCGGCTTGTTCTCGACCACGAAGGGCTGGCCCAGCTTCTGCGTCAGGGTATTGGTGACGCTGCGCGTGAGGGTGTCGGTGGTGCCGCCGGGCGAGAATGCCACGATGACCTTGACCGGCCGGTCGGGATAGTCCGCGGCCGCGGCCGGCGCCAGCGTACAGACGCCAGCCAGCGCTGCGGAAGCGAGCAGGGCTCGTGCAGTGTTCATGATGTCTCCTCGCGTGGGTATGGTGGTGTTTTCGATGGCGCCGTGCCGCCACGCCGGCCGGCGCCTGCAAAATCGAAAAAACTCAGTCGCGATAGCTGGGGTCCAGCCGGTCCAGCTTGCGCAGCAGGGCGGGCCACTCCATCACGCCATAGGGCCGGCGCGTGCCGGGCTGATAGTTGTTCCAGGTTTCCTGCAGCACCGACGCGGCCACGGGTTGCAGCCGCGCGCCCGTCGCCATGGCCGCCAACTGGGAGCGGCAGGCCAGCTCCAGGCGGTGCATCCAGTTGAAGGCTTCGCCCACGCTGCGGCCCACGGTGAGGGCGCCGTGGTTGCGCAGGATCAGCGCTTCGCCCTGACCCAGGTCTGCCAGCAGCGAGGCTTGTTCCTCGACGCCGAGCACCACGCCCTGGTAGTCGTGGTAACCGATCTTCAGGAAGCGCATGGCGGTCTGGGTCAGCGGCAGCAGCCCGCATTCGAGCGAGGACACGGCCATCGACGCCCAGCTATGGGTATGGATCACGCAATCCACTTCATGGCGGTGCGCATGCACCGCGCTGTGGATCACATAGCCGGCCTTGTTGATGCCGTAGTCCAGCTCGCCGAAATCGGGCCGCGCCAGGATGCTGCCGTCCAGATCCACCTTGATGAGGCTGGACGCCGTGATCTCCTCGTACATCATGCCGTAGGGGTTGATCAGGAAGGCGTTGTCTTCGCCCGGCACGCGCGCCGAAATGTGGTTGGCCATCATGTCGGCCATGCCGTAGATTTCGACCAGGCGATAGCAGGCCGCCAGGTCGACGCGGGCCTTCCATTCCGCTTCGGTGCAATGCGGACGCATCGAGGCTATGCGCAGGCGTCCCCCGGCTTCGGTGTCAGTGGTCATCGGAATTCGTGAAGCTCCATTGCCGCCGCACCATGCCACGGCATCCATGCGTGGCAATTTATCTGCGCAGCTGGGCAGGGCCTAGCCATGGCCCCGGCATGGGGGCATCACGAATCGAGAAGGGTCGCGCCGGGCCAGCCGCCGTTGCGTACCAGGGCGCGCATCACGTCCAGCAGCACCACGCGCGCGGCCAAGGCGGCCGGCGACAGTTCTTCGTCGTTGATGCAATAGACCAGGTTGCGGCGGAACAGGAAGGGATCGTCGATGGGATGCATGCTCAGCAGCCCGGACTCCACCCGGGCCACGGCCGCGCCGGGCTGGATGGTGGCCAGCGGATTGGCCTGCACCAGATCCATCAGCGTGGTCAGCCCGTCGACCTCGACGCCGATCCAGGGCTCCACGCCGGCGCGTTCGAAGGCGGCTTCAACCCAGGCCCGCAGGCCGTGGGCCTTGCTGGTCACGGCCTGCGGCAGGCTGCCCAGCAGCGCCATGGTGATGGGCTCGCCGTCGGGCAGCGCGACCATGCCGCGCCGGGCCAGCAGGAACAATCTTTCGTCCAGCACCGGGATGGCGCTGCGGCCCTGGCTGCTGTCGTTCTGGAACAGCACGGCCAGATCGAGCCGCCGCCCCGTGAGCAGTTCGCCCAGGTTGCCCGACAAGCCCTCGACCAGATGCAGCCGCACGTTCGGATAGCGTTCGGCCATGGCAGCGTAGAACGGCCGGGCCAGCACCGATGCGGTGGTGGGCGCGAAGCCGACGCTGACCATGCCGGCCAGCCGCGCCTCGCGCGCTGCCGCGACGGCGTTTTCCGCATGCCGCAGCGTCAGTTGCGCCTGGCGCAGGAAGGCCGTGCCGGCCGGTGTTGGCACCACGCCCCGGGGCGTGCGCACCAGCAGCCGCGTGGCCAGTTCGCTCTCCAGGCGGCTGATCTGCTGGCTGAGCGCCGAGGCGACCACCTCCAGCTCGCGCGCCGCGCGGCCGATGCTGCCCAGTTCTGCGACGCGGACGAAGTAGCGGAGTTGGCGGAGTTCCATGGCGCAAGGCGGGGGCGGAGTAGAGGATAGTAGTCGCTGCCGATGGCCGCGCGCCGCTTTGCCGCCTCGGGGAAAACCTGTCTGCCGGTTCAAAGAAATGTCAGGTATCTGACTTTATTCTGAACACCAAACGAAAATTGTTTACACTCTCATCCTCAAAATTCGAGGTTGAGCGGGCCGCCGTGGGGGCGGTTGCCGCTCGAGTTACGGGAGAAAGTCGATGCGCAAGTTGCTGTTGGGAGCGGTGTTGGCCGCCGCGGTGTTCGGGGGGACGGCCCAGGCCGCGGTGGAACCCAAGGCCGTGGTCGCCACGTATTCGGATCTGGCGCTGGCCGGCTATGAAGATTCGCTGACCTCCGCCAAGACCCTGCGCACCGCCATCGACGCCCTGATCGCCAAGCCCAGCGCCGAAACGCTGAAGGCCGCGCGCGAAGCCTGGCTGGCGGCCCGCGTGCCGTACCAGCAGACCGAGGCCTACCGCTTCGGCAACCCCATCGTCGACGACTGGGAAGGCCGCGTCAACGCCTGGCCGCTGGACGAAGGCCTGATCGACTACGTGGACGCGTCCTACGGCACCGAGAACGACGAGAACGCCTACTACGCGGTCAATGTCATCGCCAACTCCAAGATCTCGGTGGGCGGCAAGACCGTCGACGTCAGCAAGATCACCCCCAAACTGCTGTCCGAGATTCTGCACGAGGCCGACGGCAACGAGGCCAACGTGGCCACGGGTTACCACGCCATCGAATTCCTGCTGTGGGGCCAGGACCTGAACGGCACCGGCCCCGCGCCGGCCGACCGCAAGGGCACGCCGCAGGAGCGCCATGCCGGCAACCGCCCGCACACCGACTTCGATACCAAGCAATGCACGGGCGGCCACTGCGAGCGCCGCGTCGAATTCCTCAAGGCCGTGACCGACCTGCTGGTGACGGACCTGGAAGAGATGGTCGGCAACTGGAAGAAGGACGGCGCCGCGCGCAAGGCCGTCGAGGAAGATCCGAAGGCAGGCCTGATCGCCATGCTGACCGGGCTGGGCAGCCTGTCCTACGGCGAACTGGCCGGCGAACGCATGAAGCTGGGCCTGATGCTGCATGATCCCGAGGAAGAGCACGACTGCTTCTCGGACAACACGCACAACTCGCACTACTACGACCAGATCGGCATCCGCAACGT
Source organism: Achromobacter sp. D7-1 (assembly GCF_059760445.1). NCBI lineage: Bacteria > Pseudomonadati > Pseudomonadota > Betaproteobacteria > Burkholderiales > Alcaligenaceae > Achromobacter > Achromobacter sp. D7-1. The sequence goes on from NZ_JCBAMT010000152.1 coordinate 5,090, forward strand.
CTACCTGGGCGCTTACACCCGCATCGACGGCAAGACCGTCAAGGGCGCCAGCCTGTCGGAGCTGGTCAAGGCGCGCGATCCCAGGCTGGATGCCGAAGTGCGCGCCAAGCTGGACGCTACCGTGGCCGCCATGCAGGCGATGAAGACGCGCGCCGAAACGGTCGAAACCTACGACCAGATGATTTCGGACGGCAACAAGGAAGGCAACGCCGTGGTGCAGGCCGCCATCGACCGCCTGGTCGACCAGACTCGCAGCCTGGAGCGCGTGATCGCCCTGCTGGACCTGGGCAAGGTCGCCATCGAAGGTTCCGACAGCCTGGATAAACCTGACGCCGTATTCAAGTGAAACTCGTTTTAGCCGCCGTACTGGCGGCGTCGGCCCATGCCGGCGCCGCCGCCGCTCCAAGCGGGCGCGACGACCTCACGCCCGAGGATCTCAAGCGCGTGACCGCCATCACCGCGCCTACGCAGGACTTCTCGAAGGTAGAGACCTTCGAGACCATGCAGGCCGGCGCCACCACCACCAACAAGCTCATCAACGCCGACATCTTTTCGCAGCCGTCGGCCAACATGAGCTTCGAGGGGCGCCAGGAATTCCAGGTTGGCAACGGCCTGTTCCGCAAGGACTGGGTCTCGGCGCCTGCCTCCACCCAGGCCTCGGACGGCCTGGGACCGCTGTTCAACGCGCGTTCCTGCCAGGCCTGTCATACCAAGGACGGACGCGGCACGGTGCCAGGTTTCGATCCTCTGGAGCGCACCGACGCGGTGGCGCTGCTGCTGCGCCTGGCCGTGCCGCAAGGCCCTGACCGCGGCCACCCCAAGCTGGCCCCGGGCGAGATTGCGGGCCTGCCCGAACCCGTCTACGGCGTGCAATTGCAGAACTTCGCGGTGGCGGGCCTGCCCGTCGAAGGCCGCATGGAGATCGAATACCAGCCGGTCGCGGTCGCGCTCAACGGCGGCGAAACCGTCACCCTGATGAAGCCTGCCTACCGCATCGAGAACCTGGGTTACGGTCCGATGCGCGCGGACACGCAGATTTCGCCGCGCCTGGCGCCGCCCATGATCGGCCTGGGCCTGCTGGAATCCATCCACGAGGCCGACATCCTGGCCAACGTGGGCGCGGACAAGCGCGATGGCATCGTCGGCAAGGCCAACTGGGTCACCGATGTGCGCACCGGCGCGCGCGTGCTGGGCCGCTTCAACCTGAAGGCCGGCCAACCCACGGTGGAGCAGCAGAGCGCTGCCGCCTTCTCCAACGACATGGGGCTGTCCACGCCCTTGTTCCCCAAGCATTCCGGCGACTGCACGCCCTCGCAGAAGCAGTGCCTGGACATGCCGCACGGCGCGCAGCCGCGCTTTGGTCCGGAAGAAGTGCCGGCCAAGCTGATGGACTTCGTCACCATCTATTCCACCAATCTTGCCGTGCCGCAGCGGCGCGATGCCGACGACGCGCGCGTGCTGGCTGGCAAGAAGCTGTTCTACGAAGCCAATTGCGTCGCCTGCCACGTGCCCAAGTACGTCACCAGCCGCAATGCCAAGCAGCCCGAACACCGCTTCCAGCTGATCTGGCCGTACACCGACATGCTGGTGCACGACATGGGCGAGGACCTGGCCGACGGCGTGTCCGACGGCGAAGCCAATGGCCGCGAATGGCGCACGCCGCCGCTGTGGGGCATAGGCCTGACCAAGACCGTCAATCCGAACGCGACCTGGCTGCACGACGGGCGCGCGCGCACCTTGCTGGAAGCCGTGCTGTGGCATGGCGGCGAGGCCAAGCCCGCGCGTGACCGCGTGGTGGCGATGACGCCCGAAGAACGCGCCGATCTCATCCGTTTCCTGGAGTCGCTGTGATGGCCGGATTTGTCCAAGAAGTGTTCAAGCGCGCCGCGGCGGCCGCGCTGGCCGTGGCCGCGCCCTCGGC
>NZ_JCBAMT010000153.1:0-6877 GCF_059760445.1 Achromobacter sp. D7-1
GGCGCGCGACAGGCGGGCGTACGGTTCCACCGCATGCAGCCGGGGCAGGCGGGCGATCCGTCCGCCTTGCAGCAGATGCTGCCAGCCCAGGAAGATGCCCCACAGCAGGTCGCCGCGCGCGGTAGGGACGACGATGTCGCTGGGTACGCCGCAGGCTTCCAGGATTTCCAGCGCAATGGGCTTGTAGCCTTCCACGCCGTAGGGATGGGTGCCGACGGGCGGATTCAGATAGTTGGTGCCGGCGAAGGCGCCGTGATTGCGGCACAGGTCCTCGACGTGGGGCCAGCGGCTCAGGCTGTCCTCGAAGGCGGTCAGCCGGGCGCCGAAGCGCTGCATGGCCTCGCGCTGCAAGGGCGGGCAGTTGGTGGTGATGGCGATGTCGGCCTCCAGCCGCGCGGCGGCGCAATAGGCGGCCAGCGAGACCCCGGCATTGCCGCTGGACGCGGCCGCCACGCGGGTGGCGTCCGCCAGGCGCGCGCGCGACACCAGTTGGGCCGCCATGCGGTCCTTGTGGCTGCCGGTGGGATTGGCGCTTTCGCATTTCAGCCAGAGCTGGCCTACGCCCTCGGTCTGCGCCAGCGCGGGCATGGCGAGGCAGGGAGTGGCGCCTTCGCCCAGCGTGACGGCGTCCAGCACCGGCAGGGGCATGGCGTCGTCCGTGGATGGTTCGTAGAGGCATTCCAGGCCGGCGGGGTGGCCGGCTTCCAGGCAGCTGGGGCAGCCTTCGGGGTAATCGGCGGGCGGCCACAGGCTGGCGCAACGGATGCAGCGCAGGCCGGACAAGCTAGGGTTCATCTGCATGTGTCAGTACTTCGAAGCGAGGGAATCGAGGGGCAGGGCGGGCGCGACCTGCAGCAGGCAATCGCCGTCGTCGCTGCGGGCGATGGCGCGCAGGCAGACCACGGTGCCGGCCTGCGGACTGGTCAGGGCTCGCGGCGGCAGGTCGGGGCGGGCGGGTTCGATCAGTTGGCCGATGCGCTGGCGCGCGCCGACCATTTGCCCCAGTCCGATGGCAGGCACGAACACGCCGGCTTCGCTGGCGCGCACGGTGGCGGCGGGAGCGTCCAGGTCGTAGAGGCGGACTTCGGGGTTCAACGCCGGGGGCCGGTCTGGCAGGAGGCCCAGTTCGCCCAGGCAGCCCAGCAGGCCGTCGCGGCAGCGGTCGACCAGCGCCTGGCTGGTTTCGCGCCCGCCGCCGATCTCGGCGCTCAGGCGCAACACTCCATGACGGCTGGCGGCGGCCGGCATCGAGCCGGACTCGGTGCCGCGGAAGAACATGCAATCGGGCAGCCCGAAGGCGTGCGCCAGGGCGGACAGGCGTTCATCATAGGCATCGTTGCCGTAACGCGTGATCACCGAGGACGGCAGGTAGCGCAGCGACGCGCCGCCGCTGTGCACGTCCACCAGCGCCTGTATGCGGGGCAAGAGCCGGGCCTCCAGCGCGGCCGCCACGCTTTCGGTGTAGCCGCGCGCGGGGGCGCCCAGGAAGGCGCGATTCAGATTGCCGTCGTCCGAGGGCGACAGGCGCGTGCCGGCCAGCGAGGCTTCGGCGTTGGCCGCGGGCAGCAAATAGACCGTGCCGCGCCGCAGGATGCCGGGCAGCAGGCGCCATAGTTCCAGGATGGCGGCCTGGCCTTCCCATTCGTCGCCATGCACGCCCGCCATCAAGGCGACGGCGGGGCCTGGCCCCGCCTCGATCCGCAGCATCGGAATGGTGACGCGCCGGTAGGCCGAGGCGTTGGTCGCGGCGGCGCAGGAGAAGTCCTCGCGGCTTACCGTGGCCATGCGGTGGCTCCTGCGGATGTCGAGATCCGGCTCAGTCCAGCGTGGTGCCGGCGGCCTTGATGATGCCTTCCCATTTGGGCAGCTCCTTGCGTATCTGGTTTTGTACGTCCTGCGGCGTGCCGCCTAGCGGTTCCTGGGAGCGGCTGCGCAGTTCCTTGCTGACGTTGTCCGAGCGCAGCGCCGCGTTCATCGCCGCGTTCAGCCGCGCGATGACCTCGGGTGGCGTGCCGGCGGGTGCGACCAGCGCGCTCCAGGCCGACTGCTCGTAGTCGGGATAGCCTTGTTCCGCCACCGTGGGCACGTCCGGATTGGAGGCGGCGCGGGTCCGGGTGGTGACCGCCAGCGCGCGCAGGCGGCCGTCCTTCAGGTTGCCGATCAGCGGCGGCAGGTTTTCCATCATGGAATCGACGTGGCCGCCCAGCAGGTCGGACAGCTGCGCGGCCGTCGCCTTGTACGGGATCTGGCGCACGGCGGCGCCGGTCTGGGCGATGAAGAGCTTGACGCCGACCTCGCTGGTGGTGCCCGGGTCGGCCGAGGTCATCGTCAGGCGTTGCGGCTGGGCGCGGCTGGCTTCGATGAATCCCTTCAGATCGCGATAGGGCGAGGACGCATTCACCACGATGACGTTGGGCGTTTCGGCGACCAGGCCGATGGCGGCGATGTCGCGGTCCAGATCGTACAACTGCTGCTTGAACAGGAAACGATGCAGCACCAGGGTGCCGACGTGGGCATAGCCGATGGTGTAGCCGTCGGCCGCCGCACGCGCCAGGGCCTGGGTGCCGATGCGGCCACCCGCGCCGACGCGGTTTTCAACGACCACGGGCTGGCCCAATTGGCGGCTCATTTCCTGGCCCACCAGGCGTGCGGTGATATCGGCGTTGCCGCCGGCCGCGGCCGGCACGATCAGCGTGATGGCGCGCTCCGGATAGGCAGCCTGCGCGGCGGGCGCGGCCAGGCTGAGCAACAGGGCGGCAAGACAGGCGGTGCGTTTCATGACGTTTCCCCAGGCATTGAGAACTGCGCCATTGTGCGGTCGGGGCTTGGGGAACACGTTTGGTTCAATGAGATGGATGTTCAATAAAACCTAAGATTTATCCTCGTTGCGCCGGTCCGCGGTCTGCCCCAGGCCATGCCCTACCGCGGCGGCGGCCAGCGCGCAGATTGCGCCCAGCGCGGCAACCAGGGCCACGCCGTAGCCCAGCGTGTCCACGCCGGCCTTGACCCAGCCGCTGGCCGCATCGCCCGCACGGTAGACCACGGTGTCGATGACGTTCTTGGTCTTGTACTTGTCTTCGGGCGGGACCGCCGTGAACAGCATTTCACGTCCCGGCCGGATCAGCGCGTACTCGCCGACGCGGCGCACGATCATGGCTGCGGCCAGCACGCCGAACACGGGAAAGGCCGCCAGGGCCAGGAACGCGGCCGTCATGGTCAGCGGCACGGCGGTCAGCAGGAAGCGCAGTCCCAGGCGGGTGGCGACGCGGCCGGTGATGAAGATCTGCGACGCCAGCGACAAGGCCTGCACCGTGAAGTCCAGCGCGCTGAAGACGCGGATGCGTTGGGCCGTGTCGGCAAAGGCATGCGCCACCAGCCGGGCCTGCTCCATGTAGAGAAAGGTGTTGAGCGTGGCCAGCAGGATGACCAGCAGTGAAATTCCCAGCAGGTAGGGGGACTGGAAGATGCGCGAGATGCCTGCCAGGATCGAACCTTCGATCGGCCGTCGCATGTCGTCCGGCGCCGCGTCCTCGCGGTTGGCCGCGCGCCAGCGCAGCAACCAGCGCTTGAGCGGCAAGGTGGCGGTCAACAGCAGCGCAGACAGCAGCAGCAGGCCGGCCGGCCCCAGCGCGCCGGCCAGCAAACCGCCCAACAGCGGGCCCGCCAGCCCGCCGGCGCTCGCTCCCGCCGCGATCAGCGCGAACAGGCGCTTGGCGGATTCCATGCGGAACACATCGGCCATCAGGCTCCAGGCGATGGAGACGACGAACAGGTTGAACACCGACAGCCAGACGTAGAAGCTGCGCGCGGCCCAGACGCTGCCGGGCCGCAGATACAGCAGGGCGGCGAAAGCGGCCATGCTGAGCGCGAAGACGGCATAGACCCAGGTCACCAGCATGGCGCGGGGCACGCGCGCCGAGAGCCAGCCGAACAGCGGCACTACCGCCAGCATGGCGACGAAGGTCGCGGTGAACAGCCACTGCAACTGGTCGACGCCGGCCTGGATACCCATGGTCTCGCGTATCGGCCGCAGCATGAAATAGCCGCAGAACAGGAAGAAGAAAAACGCGAAGCCGCAGGCCGCCGGCGCCAGTTCTTCCCGAGGAAGGCCCAAGGCCTGCGCGGCGCGGCCTGGCAAGCTGCCGGGGGCGGGCGCCATGGCGTCAGGCCAGCAGGGCGGCGATGCGTTCCCGCATGGCAGCATCCGGCATCCGCCCGAAGCCGGCCTGCGCGTTGTCCGCCATATTGGCCGGCTTGGAGGTCGCGGGGATCACTGCGGTGACCGCGGGATGGCCGATGATGAACTTCAGGAAAACCTGGGCCCAGGACTCGCAATCGATCTCGGCGGCCAGCTTGGGCAGCGTCATGCCCTTGACCCGGCGGAACAGCGCGCCGTCCTGGAAGGGGCGGTTGATCAGCACCGCGACGCCATGGGTCTGGCAAGCGGGCAATAGCCTTTTTTCGGCGTTGCGGTCGGCCACGGACAGGTTGATCTGAAGGACGTCGGGCTTTTCCCGTTCCACCAGTTCGGTCAGCTCATCATGGGCGTGGTCGGTGTAGTGGGTGATGCCGACATAGCGGATCACGCCTTGCTGCTTCAGCTCGCGCAGCAGCGCCAGCTGATTGACGGTGTCGATCAGGTTGTGCACCTGGACCAGGTCGAGCTTGTCGCTGCCTAGCGCCTGCTGCGATTGCCGCAACTGGCGCATGGCCGATTCATGGCCCTGCGTGCTGATCTTGGTTGCCAGGAAAGTCCTGGCGCGCAGGCCGCCGTCGCGGGCCAGCAGCGCGCCCGTGACCGCTTCCGCCTGCCCATAGCTGGGGGCGGTGTCGATCAGCTTGCCGCCCTTTTGCAGCAGCGTGTCCAGCACCTGGGCCAACGGCGCCATGGCGGCCTTGTCCGTGGGCGAAACGTTGAAGGTGTCGGCGGTGCCCAGCCCGATCACGGGCAGCGTCTCGCCGGATACGGGTATGGTCCGGGTCCACATCGGCGTCACCACGCTGAGCGCGCGGGCCGGCCAAGCGGATCCGATCAGGGCGCTGGCTGCGGCGGTCTGGAGGAAGTGGCGGCGATCGGGCATGGCGTGGCTCCGGCGGAAAGGCGCCCGGCGGGCAAAGAAAAAGGGCCTACACGTGAATGTAGGCCCTTTGTGCCGGTTTTGCTGCGTTGCGATTATTCGCGGTTGCCGCCGAAGATGCCCAGCAGCATCAGCAGGTTCGAGAAGACGTTATAGACGTCCAGGTAGATGGCCAGCGTGGCGGACACGTAGTTGGTTTCGCCGCCGTTGACCACGCGCTGCAGGTCGACCAGCATGAAGGCCGAGAAGATGACGATGGCCAGGACCGAGATGGTCAGCATCAGCGCGGGCAGCTGCAGGAAGATGTTGGCCAGGGCCGCCACCAGGATCACGACTGCGCCGATGAACAGGAATTTCTGCAGTCCCGACAGGTCGCGCTTGATGGTGGTGGCCAGCGTGGCCATCGTGCCGAACACGATCGCGGTGCCGCCGAAGGCCGTCATGACCAACTGCGAGCCGTTGCTCATGCCCATGACGAAGCCCAGCAGGCGCGACAGCATCACGCCCATGAAGAACGTGAAGGCCAGCAGCAGGACCACGCCCAGCGAGCTGTTCTTGTTCTTTTCGATCGCGAACATCAGGCCGAACGCGCCCACCAGGAACACGATGGCGGACAGTCCGGGGCTGGCGCCCATGACGCGGTTGATGCCGGTGTACATGCCCACGGCAGCGCCCAGCACGGTTGGGATCAGCGAGAGCGCCAGGAGCCAATAGGTGTTGCGCAAGACCTGATTGCGCGCGACCTCGCCCGGCGCGCCGGCTACGGCGCCGGAACGGTTAAAGGGGGACGGACGATATTCGTTCATGGAGAACTCCTGTGTACGGCAGAGTAATGGTTGCCTAGAAGGCTTAGAGGGATAGGATACCTTACAGTTCCCTGAAGAATCCAGTTCTGCCTAGGATTAGACCAGAGGCGGGAAATAGGTTCCAGACGGGTCAACCCGGCCTGACATCCTGCAGCACCCTGGCGACGATGCGCGGCAGTTCCGCATCCATGCGCGCCTGGATTTGTTCAATGGCCTGGGCCAGGGCATCGCGCATCAGCTGCTCGACTTCAGCCTGCAGACGGGCGCTCAGGACCGTGGCGTCGGGCAGCTCGGCGCGCGAGGCCGGAACTGGCGTTTCCAGTATAGCGGTATCGAGGGACGTATCGCTGCTGTCCGCCAGGTCCGTCAGCAGCGGAAAGGCGTCGTCGTCATGGGCCGCTGCGGTGTCGTCGGCCAGTTCGGTCAACAGGGGCGCGTCTGCGTCGTCCTCGGTCGAAGGCGGATAGAGCGAGGGCTCGGCCCGTTGGGTCAAGGTAGGAATGCCGTGGTCGGCGGGGCGAGAGGGCATGGGGACTCCCGGATGTCGAGATGGCGCGCCGTACGGTCGGGGCGCTCAGCCGTCCGGCTGCTGGCGGCTGAGGTCGTGGCTTTGCGGCGTGTGGCCCGCGGTCAGATAGGTCCGCCAGCGCTGGCGGGCCGCCTGTTTGTCCTCGGGGTCGTCGGAGACGATTTCAAGCAGGCGCTCGAAAGCCTCGAAGCCGGGAGGGCAGTCGCTGTCCAGATTCAGCAGCCAGGACGGCTGGGGCTGTCCGCCCTGGCTGGCCGCAGCGGCGGCCTGCTGGGGATCTCCGGCGGTGAGGACCACCGGCGTTTCGGCGGCCAGCGGATCGTTGGCCAGCACGTGCGGCACGAAAGACGTGTCATCGAATGCCCAGAGCATGCGATCGAACGCGGCCAGGCGCGAGCCATCCCTACAGTACACCACCAGCCGCTGCCCGGCCAGGTAGCGCTTGCGCACCACCTGGCAGGCGG
>NZ_JCBAMT010000154.1:0-6864 GCF_059760445.1 Achromobacter sp. D7-1
CGCCACGGGGGTGGCGGCGGGGTTCAAGGACGCTTGGCGCCGCGGTCGCGGATCTCTACCGTGCTCCATTGCTCGCCTACGCCCCGGATTTCAGGCCGGTACATGTCCTCGGCCACCGTCGACGGCACCGCATAGCGGCCCGGCGTCACCACGCGCACCAGATAGAACACGTCCACCTTGCCGCGACCCAGCGACACCGCGGCCACATAGCGGTCGTCGCGGAACTCGCGGTGCTTGATGTTGGGATCGGACATGGCTTCGGCCACGCGGCGTCCGCCGATCGTCCATTCCTGCATCTCGGGGCTTTGCGACAGGTTCAGGTTTTCGACTTCAAAACCCGCCGGCACGCGATCCACCAGCAAGCCATCCGGAATGTTCTGGTTGGCGCTGGCTTGCACCCACACCACCAGCATGTCGCCGGTCTGCAGGCTGCCGCCATCCCACGGACGGCCGTCCGGACGGTACCAGCCGCGCTTGAGCTGGATGATGTCGCTGCGCGGCGCGGGCGTGGCGGTCGGGCTGCCCTGGATGTCGTATTCGACGAACAGGGCCTGACTGCCGGTGTTCAGCAGTTGCGTGCCCGCCAGATCGGCCGCCGACAGCGACACGCTCTGGTCGCTCTTGCCGCCGACCAGCGGCTTGCTGACGCCGTTGACGGTCAGCGTGGCCGACCAGGGCGTGGACTTGTCGCCGCCCAGTGCGCGAGCCGTCAACAGCAGGGCCATCTGCTCTTGCGTCGACAGGTACGAGCGGTTGCCCAGACGGCTGGCCAATTGCGTCAGCAGATTTTCCAGGCGCTCATGGCGCAGCTCATACTTGTTGGCGATCACATAGGCCAGCGCGTAGTCGCGCACGCTGCTGCCGTAGTCGCCCAGCCAGTCGTCGTAGTAGCCGGAATTGCGGCGCGCGTTGAGTCCGTACTCGCGCGCCATGGCCTGGTCGAGCGCACTCTTCATGCGCCCTTCGTCGCCCATCAGCTTGAACGCGGCCGCCAGCTGAATCAGCGGCAGCGGCGAGCGGGCACGCTCCTGGTAGTTGTCGTACAGCTGGCGCACCGTGGACAACGGCGCCTTCTTGTCGCGCGCCAGCGCCAAGGCGGCAGTGGCCAGGCCGGCGAAGCGGCGGTGGTCTTCCCGCAGGATGTTGGCGTCGTTGACGTCGTAGCGTCCGGACTCGAGGTTGCGCTTCAGGTTGGCCGACCAGGTGCCAAACGCGCCGGAGCTCTGCTGCACCTGCTCCAGCAGCCACTGGCGCGAACGGTCCAGCGATGCCTCGGGCACCTCGAAACCGTTGTCGCGGGCGTCCTGCAGGAAGCCGACGGCATAGGCCGTCAGCCACACGTCGCGCGAGGACGAGCTGCTCCACAGGTTGTAGGAACCGACGGCGTTGCGCATGCCGGCCAGGCGGCCGATCGCGCCGGCCACCTTGGCGTCGCGCTCGGCCTTGGTGCGCGGCTTGAGGCCGAACTGCTTGGCCGCTTCCTCATCCAGCATGACCCACGGCAGGGTCGCGCTGATGGTCTGCTCGGTGCAGCCATAAGGGTAGTTGAGCAGCCCCTCGACCAGGCGGTTGACGTTGATCGGCGGACGGTTCGAGACCGTCATGCTGACCGTGGTCGAATCCGGGTAGTAGGAAGCCACCCACGACGCCTGCGGCGCGTTGGCTTCGCCCGGACCCACGCGCAAGCGGCGTACCTGGCGCTCGGCCGCGTAGGCCGGTTGCACCTGCAGCACGGATTCGCGCACGATGTGCACGGGCTTGCCACCGCCCTGCCCGTCGACGGTCAGGCGCATCAGGCCCAGGCCATACGAACCGGTAGTCGTGGCGGTGAAGCGCAGCGTGGTGCGCTGCTTGTCCTTCAAGGTCACGGTCTTGACGCCGTCGACGATGCCCAACGGATCCAGCGCTTCCAGCTTGACCGTCACCTTCTGCTCGGCGCCGCTCATGTTGGTCAGGTCCAGCGCGATCGCGGCCTGGTCGCCCGGCGTGATGAAGCGCGGCGTATTCAGCTCGGCAACGATGGGCGCCGCCACCACCATTTCGGTGTCGGTGCTGCCGTAGTTGTCCGGCGTGAAGGCCACGGCCATCAGGCGCAGCGTGCCGTTGAAGTCGGGCAGATCCAGCGGAATATCCGCCTCGCCGTGCTCATTCAGCGTGACCGGACCGGAGAACAGGTCCACCAGCTTGACCTTCTTCGGCAGGCTCTTGCTATCGCCGCGCATGGCGGCGTCGCCGCCCCACTTCAGCTTGCCCTTGGTGCCGTCCATCTTCTCGATCAGCTTGCCGTACATGTCCAGCAGTTCGGGCGCGTAGCGGTGCTTGCCGAAGAAGTAGTCCAGCGGATCGGGCGTCTTGTACTGGTTGATGTTGAGGATGCCCACGTCCACCGCCGACAGGGTCACGGTGGCCTGCTTGCCCTGGGCGCCGTCGACCTTGACGCGCACGGTCGCCTTGGTTTCGGGCACCGCCTTGGGCGGCGCGGTCAGCTTGACGTCCAGCTTGCGGTCGCCGCTGGCGATCGGCAGGAAGGTCAGGCCCAGCGCGCGCGCCGGGGTCACGCGGTCGCCCTCGCTGCCGGGACGGAACACGGCGGCGGCGATGTACAGGTCGTGGCGCTTCCAGCTCTTGTCGACCGGAATCTCGACCTGCGTGCCCGTCGCTTTCACGGCCACCCAGGTGGACCACAGCATGCGGTCGCCTTCGACAGTGATGAGCGCCTGGCCGTCATGCGGCGGCGTCAGGGTCAGCTTGACCGTGTCGCCCGGTTTGGCGGGAACACCTTCGAGCTTCATCTGCACGCGGTCAGGGCGATTGCCCATGGAGTCGGCGTCCTGCGCGTTCCAGCCGGCGTAGAAGCGGTAGCGCAGGGTCTGGCCGGTTTCGGGATCGGCGATCTCCAGGCGGTAGCGGCCCCACTTCACAGGGACGGTCAACTGGGCGCGGTCATTCAACGCGATCTCGCGCGAATCCAGCAATTCGTCGGTTTCGGTGTAGCCGCTGTTCCAGCCGCGCTGGTCGTCGAAACGCCAGTAGTACTGGCGCTCTTCGCGGTACAGGCGCATCTGCGCCTGCGCCAGCGGCGCGATCTTGCCCTGCGCGTCCACGCGCAGCACTTCAAAACTGGCTGGCGCGCCTTCGCGGGCCACGTCGCCGTCGAATTGCGGACGCACGGCGATCAGGCGGTCGGCGGGCCAGACGCTGCGCTCGATCGAGCGCACCACCGGACGGCCGCCCGATTCGAGCAGGCTGGCCGATACGCGAACCTTCATCGGCGAACGCGTGCCGCCGGTGCGCGGGTCGACCTCGAGCTGGCCATGGCCCTTGTCGTCCAGGGCCGCTTCGGGCAATTCCTCGAAATGGCGGCGGCTATCGTCGGCCACGTCGCCGAAGATAAAGCCGGGCCATTGCTGGGGCAGCGCAAAACGGTCGCGCTTGACCTGGAAGCTGGAGAGCAGGCGGTTGCCGGCGGCGGGCGCGCCGTAGAGGTAGTCGCCCTGCACGTCGATGGTCAGCGTTTCCTCCGGCGACAGCACCTCCTGGTCGGAGGTCAGCGCCATCTTCATGCGCTCGGGCAGGAATTCCTCGACCTGGAACTTCCAGGACGCGTCCGGCGCGCGCGACGCGGGGTCCACGCGCAGTTCCAGCATCCAGGTGCCGGTTTGCGCGTCCAGCGGCAGATCGATGCTGCGTTCGATGTAGCCGGGCAGATCCTTCTTGGGCTGCCACAGGGTGGTCAGCACGGTGCGGCCGTCGGGACGCTTGATGGTGGCGGTCAGGGGCGACGGCGCCAGCATGCGGCCGTCCAGGTCGCGCGGCAGGACCGACACGTTGAAGGTTTCGCCGGGGCGGTACAGATTGCGGCCGGCGTAGACGAACAAGTTATTGGGGCGCGAAACGTGGCCGCCGGTGTCGAATTCCGACAGGTCCAGGGCGGGTTCGCCCAGGGCCAGCACCGTCATTTCCTTGTCACGCGAGGCGCGGATGACGCGCGCATTGGCGAAGCTGCCATCAAAGCGCACATGGCCCTGGCCATCGGCCGCGGCCTTGGCCAGCGACTTGCCAGCGCCGTCCACCAGTTCGAACACGGCGCCCGAGATGGCGGTGCCGCTCTTCAGGGACACGGAATAGGCTTCGATGCGGTCGCTGTAGCGGCGCGCGTGCAGGCCGATGTCGCTGACGTAGAAATAGGTCACCTGGTATTCGTAACGGAAACGGCCGGGCTGGCTCATCACCGCGACATAGATGCCGGGTTCCTGCAGTTCCTTGATGCCTTCGACCGGCAGGAAGGTGACATGGCGGCGGTTGGGCTTGTCGTCGGTAACGAAACGGCCTTGATAGACGCTGGTCGTCAGCGAGTTCAGGCGGTCCAGATCCCAGTTGCTGACCGAGCCTTTCAGGCTGCGGTTGTCGGAATAGCGCCAGCTGTCCTCTTCGTTGCCGCCATCGTCTTCCTCATCGGCGGAGGCGCCGGTATTGCGGCCAATGCCCAGCACGGTGTCGAACAGTTCGGGCACGCGCTCCGGCGACACGCGCAGGAATTGCACGTCCACTTCGGACACGTTCACCGTGGCCACGGGCAGACCGCCGTTCTGGCCGGCCGGCAGCACCACGCCGCGGCTAGCGAAATAGAACGAAGGCGGCATGGCCTGCGTGCTCACCTCGCAATTCGAGGCTTCCGCCAGCTTGACCCCTGCGCCCGCGCCGGGCAGCCCGGCGCGCACCGAGATCGCGTAGGAACGCTGCGGCTGCACGTAGGGGAAATAGACCATGCGGGGGTTGTCGCCGACCACCCAACTGCCCTTCAGGATCTTGCCTTTGGGCGCCGAGTCGCCCGGCCGTACCGAGGCAGGCTGATCGCCGCTGGTGGCGGTCGATTCATGGTCCTGGTCGCTAGCCGTGCCCGTGTCGGTCACCTGCAGAAAGCTGTCCAGGTTGGACTTGGCGTCCACCGGCTGAGTGAAAGTCACCGCGAGCGCCAAGGTATCGTTGTACTGGCGCGGCTGGCAGGAAAGCGCCGCGAAGGGATCGGCCGCGCCGACCACCGCGCTGGCGGGCAACGCCGGTTTGGCGTCGCCACCCGTCGGAGCCGCAGGCTGCGACACGACGGCTGGCGCCGGGTTGGCGGGCTGACGCTCCTTGCCCATCCACCAGCCCACGCCGATGGCGCCGGCCAATACCACGACCCCGGCTGTCGCCAGCCAGGCCTTGCTGATCTTTCCACTCACGGTAAATCTCCCGCTCACTCAAATATTCAGACGCACCGCCCCTTAGCGGCGGAGCTGCCGACCTGATCATTCCGCGCGCTTCTCGGGTACGCGGATACTGCATTTCAAAATAACCGGACAACACAACGCCGCCATGACAGGCGGCGCATCAAATGCTGGGTTCAGACGGGTTCCATCACGCATTGCAGAGGGTGCTGGCGCGCCCGCGCGTACTGGGCCACTTGCGCGATGCGCGTCGCGGCGAGGTCGCGGGGATATACCCCGCAAACACCACGCCCTTCGTGATGCACCTGCAACATGATCCTCGTCGCCTCTTCGTGATTCTTATTGAAGAACTTTTGCAGTACTTTCACGACGAATTCCATCGGGGTGTAGTCGTCGTTCAGCAGCAGGACTTGATACATCGGAGGCGGCGCGGCGCGCGCCGGAGCCTTCTCGACGGCCAAATCATGCTGGGTATCCAAGGTAGAACTCATAGGGCCGCTATTCTATTTAAACTGGGGACGGCTAGCGTGCAACTTACGGAAAATTACACGTAGAAATGCGTAGTTTCCATACTTGACGCCGCAAAGAAAAGCGGCGCATTATCCACGCATTCTGGGGTTTTCAACTCATCGAAAATCTGCCAGGAAGCCGGAGGGGGGACAGGGGTCTAGGCCGCGATGCCCTTCGTCAACATACGATTCAATGAGGCAGTCCGCATGTCTGATACGACCGCAACCGCCGTCCAAGGGGACAATCCCAAATCGACGGGCACCGTCAAATGGTTCAACGATGCAAAGGGGTTTGGCTTCATTACGCCCGACGACGGCGGTGAAGATCTGTTCGCCCATTTTTCGTCCATCCAGATGAATGGTTTTAAAACCCTGAAGGAAGGCCAGAAAGTCGCCTTCGAGATTATTCAGGGGCCCAAAGGCAAACAGGCGCTTAATATCACGGCTGCCTGAGTTACCCTTAAAGCGCAACGGTAAGGTTGCGCCATTATTCAGGCGGGGCTTTCGAGCCCCGCCTTGTTATTTTTCATTCATTGCGCCAGGTCATGCCCAAGAACGCCGTTTTAATTCCTGTCAGCCTCACGTTGTTCAAGACAGCGTTCTTCAGAAACCTCCTGCCGAAAGCCCTGGCCCCCGCCCTCGCCGCCATCGCGATGGCCCTGCCCGCAGCGGCTGGCGCGCAGCAGACCGGCCCGCAAGCGCCTCTGCCCACCACCCAGCTATCGGCTGGCATCCATATTATCCGCGCAGAAGTCGCCAACACGGAAGCGACCCGCCGCGACGGCCTGATGTTCCGCAAGGAGCTGCCCGGCAACGACGGCATGCTGTTCGTGTTCGAACAGCCCGACGTGCAGTGCTTCTGGATGCGCAACACCCTCCTGCCGCTCTCGATTGCCTTTATCGCCGACGACGGCACGATCGTCAACATCGAGGACATGGCGCCACAGACCGAAGATCCGCATTGCGCCAAGAAGCCGGTGCGCTACGCCCTGGAAATGGCCCAGGGCTGGTTCGAGCAGCACGGCATCAAGGCCGGCAAGAAGCTGGACGGCCTGCCCTGAAGCAGCCCGCCGGCAGATATGAAAAGGGAGCCCTCGAGGCTCCCTTTTCGTTCCAGCACGCATGGGCCGCAGGCGGCCCATGCG
>NZ_JCBAMT010000155.1:0-6040 GCF_059760445.1 Achromobacter sp. D7-1
CCGCAGGGCTTGCGTTGCCGGCGCTTGCGCCGGCAACGTTTGCAGCCGTGCCCAAGGCTTCGGCCAGCATCGTCGAGACGTTGCCCAGCTCGTTGCGCAAGGCTTGCATTTCCGCGCCCGACAGGCGCACTGCAGCGTCCTGATCGTGCGGCACGTCGCGCGCATCGCCCAGGCGATTGCGCGCGCCGCTGATCGTAAAGCCTTGCTCATACAGCAGGGAACGGATGCGGCGGATCAGCAGCACTTCGTGATGCTGGTAGTAGCGGCGGTTGCCGCGCCGCTTCACCGGCTTGAGCTGCGTGAATTCCTGTTCCCAATACCGCAAGACATGGGGCTTGACGCCACACAGGTCGCTGACTTCACCGATGGTGAAGTAACGCTTGGCGGGAATGGGCGGTAAGGTAACGGTGGATTCGGTACGTGTCATAAGGGGATTTTATGCCGCGATGCGTCAGGTGCCGATAACAATTGCCGACAAAGCGTATCACTCCTCGGCGTCGGATGCTTCGGGTGCTGCGGGCGTTGCCTGCTCCACCACGCTCTTGAGCTTCTGGCTCGCATGGAAGGTAACCACGCGGCGCGCGGCGATGGGGATGGTCTCGCCGGTCTTGGGATTGCGGCCAGGGCGCGGCGGTTTGTCGCGCACCTGGAAATTGCCAAAACCGGAGAGCTTGACGGAATCACCGCGCGCCAGGGCGTCGCGGATTTCCTCGAAGAAGGTATCGACGATGTCCTTGGCTTCGCGCTTGTTCAGGCCGACCCGCTCGAAGAGCAGTTCGGCCAGTTCAGCCTTGGTCAACGTGCGCGGCTCGGCAGCAAGCATACTGTTCCCCATGGTTCATGCGCGTTGGCGAGCGCCATGCGCAGCCACCAAGGCTTCCTTGATGCGTGCCAGGCAATCGGCCACGCGGGCTTCGTCCAGAGTGACCTCAGTGTCCTGTAGCCAGAATCGGAAAGCAAGGCTTTTCTCGGTGACGGGCTCGCTGCCTTGGGACTTCTCGCGCCACACGTCGAACAGGCGCGCGTCCTGCACCACGGCCAGTTGAGGATCTGCCTTGACGGTCGCGAAGACGGTGTCGAGCATCGACTGCGCAGACACGTCGGCATCGACCCACAGCGCCAGATCGCGCACCACCACGGGCTGGCGCGAGAGCTCGCGCACTTGGGGCAGTTCGCCTTCGGACAAGGCTGCGGCGTCCAGTTCGAACACGACCGGCGCATGCGCCAGGTCGGCTTGCTGGGCCCAACGCGGATGCAGTTCACCGACCCAGCCTACGTGTTTGCCGTCCAGTTCGATGCGCGCGCCGCGGCCCGGATGCAGTGCGGGATGCGTCGCGGCCTCGAAACGCAGACGGCTGCCGCGCGCGCCGAACAGCGCCTCGACATCCATCTTCACGTCGTAGAAGTCCACCTGGCGCGTCGCCACGCCCCACTGCTCTTCCACGGCCGGCCCCCAGGCCGCGCCCGCCAGTTTCATGGGCTGGCGCACGCCCGCCACTTCCAGCGGACCGTCCTGAACAGACGCATCGCGCGTGAACACGCGGCCCAATTCGAACAGGCGCACACGCGTCTGCTTGCGATTGGCGTTGTGACGGATATTGGCGACGAGGCTGGCGATCAGGCTGGAGCGCATCACCGACAAATGGCTGGCGATGGGGTTGACCAGGCGCACGGGCGTTTCGTTGCCGGCGTAGTCGCGTTCCCACTCGGCTTCGACGAAGCTGTAGTTCACGACTTCCTGGTAGTCCTGCGCAGCGGCCAGGCGGCGCAGCGCATGCGCGCCGCGGCGGATTTCCGGCTGCGAGAACATCTTGGCGCGCGCCATGGGCGGCTCCACGGGAATGTTCTCGAAACCGTAGATGCGGGCCACTTCTTCGATCAGGTCTTCTTCAAGCTCCAGGTCGAAGCGATAGGAAGGCGGCGTGACGATGAAGTCATCGCCTTCGATCCTGAAGTCCAGGCCCAGGCTGCCGAAGATCTTGGCGACCTCGGCCTGCGTGACCGGCACGCCCAGCACGCGATGGCAGCGCGGCAGGCGCATGCGCACGGGTTCGCGCTTGGGCAGGTTGACGATCTGGTCGTCCAGCGGACCGGCTTCGCCGCCGCAGATGTCGACGATCAGGCGCGTGATGAATTCGATGTGCTCGGGAATGGTGGCGAAGTCCACGCCACGCTCGCCGCGGTGGCTGGCTTCCGAGCTGAACTTGTAGCGGCGCGCGCGGCCAGCGAGCGACTGCGGCCACCAGAATGCGGCTTCCAGATAGATGTTGCGGGTGTCGAGCGTGACTGCGGTCGCTTCGCCGCCCATGATGCCGGCCAGGCTTTCCACCTGATCGCCCGCAACCACCACGCCTACCGTGGAATCCAGCGTGACCGTCTGGCCGTTCAGCAACTCGAGCGTTTCGCCTTCGCGGGCCCAACGCACGCTGAGGTCGCCGCGGATCTTGTCCAGGTCGAATACGTGCGACGGACGGCCCAGTTCGAGCATGACATAGTTGGAGATGTCCACCAGCGCCGAGACCGAGCGTTGGCCGGCGCGCTCCAGGCGCGTCTTCATCCAGTCGGGCGTCGCGGCGCGGGCGTTGACGCCGCGGATCACGCGGCCGCCGAAACGGCCGCACAGATCGGGCGCTTCGACTTTGACCGGCAGGCGCTCGTCCAGCGTGACGGGCACGGCAACGGCCGTCGGCACGGACAGCGGAGCGCCGGTCAGGGCAGCCACTTCGCGCGCCACGCCCAGGATGGACAGGCAGTCGGCGCGGTTGGGCGTCATCTTCAGGGTGAAGAGCGTGTCGTCCAGGTCCAGCACTTCGCGGATCGACTGGCCGGGCGTCATGCCGGCGGGCAGTTCCAGCAAGCCGGCGTGATCCTGCGACAGGCCCAGTTCGCGGGCCGAGCACAACATGCCCGACGATTGCACGCCGCGCATCTTGGCCACGCCGATCTTCATGCCGCCAGGCAGCTCGGCACCGACGCGTGCGAGCGGCACCGTCAGGCCGGCGGCGGCGTTGGGTGCGCCGCACACGATCTGCAGCAGCTCGCCGGAGCCATCATCCACCTTGCAGACGCGCAGCTTGTCGGCGTCCGGGTGCGGCGCGATTTCGACGATGTGGCCCACGACCACGCCGCTGAAGGCGGGCGCGGCAGGCACGGTGTCTTCGACTTCCAGGCCGGCCATGGTGAGCCGGTGCGCGAGTTCATCGGTGGCGATCGCGGGGTTGACCAGCGTACGCAGCCAGGATTCGGGAAATTGCATGATCAGCCGTCTGTTATTCGTTGAACTGGCGCAGGAAGCGCAAATCGCCTTCGTAGAACTGGCGCAGATCGTTGACGCCGTAGCGCAACATGGTCAGGCGCTCGAGCCCGGAACCGAAGGCGAAGCCGATGTAGCGCTCGGGATCGAGGCCGAAGTTGCGCACCACTTGCGGGTGCACCTGGCCCGAGCCGGAGATCTCCAGCCAGCGGCCGCGGTTCGGACCCGAGGTGAACATCATGTCGATTTCGGCGGACGGTTCCGTGAACGGGAAGAACGACGGGCGGAAGCGCACGGCCAGGTCGTCGGTTTCAAAGAAGCAGCGCAGGAAATCGGTGTACACGCCCTTCAGATCCGCGAACGAGATGTCCTCGGCGATCCAGAGCCCTTCCACTTGGTGGAACATGGGCGAGTGCGTGGCGTCGCTGTCGACGCGGTAGGTGCGCCCAGGCGCGATGACCTTGATGGGCGGCTTGTGCATGCGGGCATAACGCACCTGCATGGGGCTGGTGTGCGTGCGCAGCAACAGCGGCTGACCGTCGGCATCGTTCATGTCGACGTAGAACGTGTCGTGCATGGAACGCGCGGGATGGTCCAGCGGGCTGTTCAAAGCGGTGAAATTGGTCCAGTCGTTTTCCACTTCGGGGCCGTCGGCCACGTCGAAGCCTATGGAACGGAAAATCTCTTCCACGCGTTCCCAGGTCCGGATCACCGGATGGATGCCGCCCGGCGCGCGGCCGCGGCCCGGGAGGGTGACGTCAATGGTTTCGGATGCCAGGCGGGCGTCCAGTTCGGCCTGTGCCAGCGCGGCGCGGCGCAGGTTCAGAAGCTCTTCGACCTTTTGCTTGGCCTGATTGATCCGGGCGCCCATCTCGCGCTTCTGCTCGGGTTCGAGCTTGCCTAGGGCTTTGAGCAGCACCGTCAGTGCGCCTTCCTTGCCCAGGAACCGAGCCTTTGCATTTTCCAGCGCAGCAGCATCCGTGGCGGCGGCGAAGCGTTCTTGCGCCTGGGAGACCAGGTCGTCAACCGTTTGAGTCATGAAATCCAGCCTTCAAAACGCAAACGGGGCCATTACAGCCCCGTTTGCAGCGATGCGCGATGAGTTAAAGCGCGATCAGGCAGCCAAGGCAGCCTTGGCTTGCTGCACGATGGCGGCAAAGCCGGCCTTGTCGCGCACGGCCAGGTCGGCCAGAACCTTGCGGTCGAGTTCGATCGAAGCCTTCTTCAGGCCAGCGATGAACACGCTGTAGCTGACGCCATGTTCGCGGACGGCGGCGTTGATACGCGTGATCCACAGAGCACGGAACGTGCGCTTCTTGTTACGACGGTCGCGGTAGGCGTATTGGCCAGCGCGCATGACTGCTTGCTTGGCAATACGGAACACATTACCGCGGCGGCCACGGTAACCCTTGGCGGCGGCAATGACTTTCTTGTGACGTGCGCGGGCAGTTACGCCGCGTTTGACGCGAGGCATAGTAGATCTCCCTTAGATCAAGCGAAAGGCATCATGGCCTTGACGGAGGCCACGTTGGATTCATGAACCGCCGTCGAGCCGCGCAGTTGACGCTTGGCCTTGGTGGTCTTCTTGGTCAGGATGTGACGCTTGAACGCCTGACCACGCTTGATGGAGCCGCTGCCGCGAACCTTAAAGCGCTTGGAGGCGCTTTTCTTGGTTTTCATCTTGGGCATGTTGATTCCCTAAACTAAACACTCATTGTTGATTTACATGACGCCAGGTGCTTGACGCATGAAGGGCCGATGTAGCCTTCCATGGCGGCAAAACTTGGGGACCTGTTGCCACTTCTGGGGTACTTCTTGGGGGTACATCTTGGGTACTTCCCGCCAGCATTGCTGCCCGGCGGCTTCTCCCCTGGAGGGGTCAAATCTGACTCGGATCCAGGAAAGCCTTTGATTATATGGTGATTTCCCGTATTTTGTCGAGTCGCCCGGCATGGCGTGCGCCTGGCCCACATGGGATAGGTGCCGGCAATCATACGCCCGGCCGCCGGTACTGCACCGCCTGGGCAATGTGGCGGGCGCCGAGGGCGTCCTCGCCCTCCAGGTCGGCGACCGTGCGCGCCACCCGCAGCGCCCGGTGCATGGCCCGGGCCGAGCCGGCCAGACGGCGCATGGCCTGCAGCAGCAAGGCTTGGCCCTCGTTATCCAGACGGCAATGCTCGTCCAGTTCCGCCCCCGCCAACGCGGCATTGGGCTTGCCCTGGCGGGCCAACTGGCGCTCGCGGCAACGCGCCACGCGCTCCCGGACCGGGCCGGACGCCTCTCCCGGCGGCTGGCCCATCCACTCGGGGTCGGATGGCGGCAAAGCCACATGCAGATCGATGCGGTCCAGCAAGGGCCCCGATATCTTGCCCGCGTAACGCGCCACCTGGTCCGGCGTGCAGGCGCAGGCGCGCCCGGGATGCCCGCGCCAGCCGCAGGGGCACGGGTTCATGGCCGCCACCAGCTGGAAGCGGGCGGGAAATTGCGCCGCCCGCAGGGCGCGCGCGATGACCACCCTGCCCGTCTCCAGCGGCTCGCGCAGGGCCTCCAGCGTGCGCCGGCTGAATTCCGGCAGCTCATCCAGGAACAGCACGCCATGATGCGCCAGGCTGATCTCGCCCGGACGCGGACGGCTGCCCCCGCCCACCAGGGCCGCCGCCGTGGCGGAATGGTGCGGCGCCCGGAACGGCGGCTGCCCCGCCGGCGCGTCGGACAAGCCTGCCAGCGCAGCCACCGCAGCCACTTCCAGCGCCTGGCTGCGCGCCAGCGGCGGCAGCAAGCCCGGCA
>NZ_JCBAMT010000156.1:0-5874 GCF_059760445.1 Achromobacter sp. D7-1
GGCGTGATGCCCGCGGCCTTTTTTGTGGGCGAGGCGGGCTCAGCCTTGCGGCGTGGCGGCCTTGGCGCCGCGGTACAGCGCAAGGCGGCCTATCAGGCAGCCCAGGACCAGCAGCGCGCCGTAGGCCAACAGCGTCATGGCGGCGGCCGCATGGGATTCCGAGGCGCGGATCAACTGGCCCCAGGTCATCGCCCGGACGACCAGGAATCCTATGCCTATGCCCAGCGCCTGGGCCAACCAGAATGCGATGGTGCCGTGGGCGACGGCCCGTCCAAACCGGGCCGTGCCAATTGGATGCGGCAGGGTTTTCAGGCAGACCAGGGCGCACAGCGCCAGCAGGGCCGCGGGCAGGACCAGGTAGCCCAGCGCGAATTCGGTCCAGCCTGCACCCGGGGCCTGCATCTGCAGGAAACTGCCCACCGAGATGGAAACGGTCAGTTGCCAGACCAGCACGGTCAGCGCGGTCACCCAGGCGGCGTGGCGCCGTTCGTAGGCGGGGCCGCCGGCAGGGCCTGCGGGCTGCACGGTCCAGGCGGCAATGCGCACGATGACGCAGATGCCGATGATCTCCAGCACGATGCTCACGAGCTTGGTGATGATGTTCAGCGTCAGGAACTGCCCGATCATGCCGAAGCCGAGCCGTTCCTGCAGCATGTCGCGGTTGTCCATGACGAAGCGCATCAGCGTGTTCTGCAGGAAGGCCATGCCCGCCGCCACGGCCAGGGTATAGAGCAGGAACAAGGCAATGAAGGTGCCGTACAGCTTGCGGGGTTCGTCAACCGCCGTGGTGTCATGGCGCGCCAGCCAGCCGCGCATGGCCCCCCAGGTGGTCAAGCCGGCGATCGCCGCGCCCGCGACGATATGGGCCAGGAGCGGCGCCAGGAACTGGGGTTGGCTATACATGTCCTGCAAGTGCTCGTAGCGGGGCAGGGCGAGCAGGCTATAGGACTGGACCAGCGCGGAGTAGGCCAGCCGCAGGAAAACGGCGGTCAGCGCGAGGCGCCAGGCGAGCGAGTACGAGGATCGGGCGGGATCGGTCATCGGCGGAGAGAGGAAGTGTTGAGAAAAAACAGCAGCCGGAAAAATAGGGATCGAACATAGCACGGCGCTGCGCCGCGCCACACAACGCGATGGCCCTTGCGGCAATTCGAGTGCTGCCAAATGTTACGCCCTGGAGCTAGGGGAAAACCCAAATAAGCTCCGCCTCCCGGCTATAATCCAAATTTCCCGCACGCGCCCGCTCGTCCCGGGTGCTCATTACGATGACCAAATACGTATTTGTCACCGGCGGTGTGGTGTCTTCCCTGGGCAAAGGCATCGCCGCTGCGTCGCTCGCCGCCATCCTCGAGTCGCGTGGCCTGCAAGTCACCATGCTGAAGCTCGACCCGTACATCAACGTCGATCCGGGCACCATGAGCCCGTTCCAGCATGGCGAGGTGTTCGTCACGGAAGACGGCGCCGAAACCGACCTGGACCTTGGCCACTACGAGCGTTTCATTTCCGCTCGCATGCACAAGGTGAACAACTTCACCACCGGCCAGATCTACGAATCCGTGCTCCGCAAGGAGCGCCGCGGCGACTACCTGGGCAAGACTGTCCAGGTCATTCCGCACATCACCAACGAAATCCAGGACTTCATCGCCCGTGGCGCCGAAGCCGGCTGGAACGGCAACACCGACGTCGCGATCGTTGAGATCGGCGGCACGGTCGGCGACATCGAGTCCCTGCCGTTCCTGGAAGCCGCGCGCCAGATGAGCCTGCGCATGGGCCGCAACAATGCCGCCTTCGTGCACCTGACGCTGGTGCCCTTCATCGCGTCGGCCGGCGAACTCAAGACCAAGCCGACCCAGCACTCGGTGCAGAAGCTGCGTGAAATCGGCATCTACCCGAATGCGCTGCTGTGCCGCGCCGACCGCCGCATCCCGGACGACGAGCGCGCCAAGATCTCGATGTTCTCCAACGTGCCCCTGGACGCGGTCATCTCCGTCTGGGACGCTGACTCGATCTACAAGATCCCGGCCATGCTGCACAAGCAGGGCGTGGACAACATCGTCTGCGAAGCGCTGGGCCTGACCCCGCCGCCGGCCGATTTGTCCATGTGGGACAACCTGGTCGAGGCGCTGGAGCACCCGCAGCACCAGCTCACCATCGGCATGGTCGGCAAGTACGTCGACCTGACCGAGTCGTACAAGTCGCTGACGGAAGCGCTGGTCCACGCCGGCATCCACACGCGCTCGAAGATCAACATCGAGTACATCGACTCGGAAGACATCGAAACCCGCGGCACCGACCAGCTCAAGCACCTGGACGCCATCCTGGTTCCGGGCGGCTTCGGCAAGCGCGGCACTGAAGGCAAGATCGCCGCGATCCGCTACGCCCGTGAAAATGGCGTGCCTTACCTGGGCATCTGCCTGGGCATGCAGCTGGCCGTCATCGAGTTCGCGCGCCACGTCGCCGGCCTGGGCGGCGCCAATAGCACGGAATTCGACCCCTCGGCGCCGCACCCCGTGGTGGCCCTGATCACCGAGTGGATGGACCGCGAAGGCAAGGTCGAAAAGCGCGACAACTCGTCCGACCTGGGCGGCACGATGCGCAAGGGCGCGCAGCGCGTGCCGATCAAGCCGGGCACCCGCGCGCAGACCATCTATGGCGACGAAGTGAACGAGCGTCACCGCCATCGCTACGAGGTCAACAACGTCTACGTGCCGCGCCTGGAAGAGGCCGGCATGGTGATCAGCGCCCGCACGCCGACCGAGAACCTGCCGGAAATGATGGAATTGCCCGATCACCCGTGGTTCGTGGGCGTGCAGTTCCACCCCGAGTTCACGTCCACTCCGCGTGACGGCCACCCGTTGTTCAGCAGCTATATCCGCGCCGCCATCGAGCAGAAGGCTCGCCGCGGCCAGGAGGCGTAATGCGCGCCTGCGGTCTGGAGTTCCGTAAGCGGATCTTCGGGACCGCGGGCCGCCGCCCCAGCGCCGCCCTGTACGGCGGCGCTGCTTTCGGATACAACCAATTAGCATCGGATATGCGTCGCCCGGCCGCCTTGCGCGACACTGGCGGCGTCGCTGTATCCGGCGTCAGACCGAAACCAACGCAACTGCTCTGAAGGAACCCCATGAGTGCCTACCTCATCGCCGACGTCTCAGTGACCAAGCCCGCGCAGTACGAGGATTACAAGCGTCTGTCCACGCTCGCGATGCGCGCGTACGATGCGAAGATCCTGGTGCGCGGCGGCGATTCCAGGCACCTCGAGGGCCGTGAACCTGGCCGTACCGTCGTCATGGAATTTCCGTCCATGACCGCGGCCCAGGCTTTCTACGACTCCTGGCAGTACCGCCGCGCCCGCAATGCCCGCGAAGGCGCGGCTGTCATGAATATGTTTATCGTTCAGGGAATGTAAAGTCATGAGTGCTATCGTCGATATCATCGGCCGCGAGATTCTGGATTCGCGCGGCAACCCCACCGTCGAATGCGATGTGCTGCTGGAGTCCGGCGCCATGGGCCGCGCGGCCGTGCCGTCGGGCGCGTCCACCGGCGCGCGCGAAGCCATCGAGCTGCGCGACGGCGACAAGAGCCGTTATCTGGGCAAGGGCGTGCTGCGCGCCGTCGAGAACCTGAATACGGAAATCTCGGAAGCCCTGATGGGCCTGGACGCCCAGGAACAGACCTTCGTCGATCGCACCCTGATCGAGCTGGACGGCACCGAATCCAAGGAACGCCTGGGCGCCAACGCCATCCTGGCCGCTTCCATGGCCGTGGCCCGCGCCGCCGCCGACGAATCGGGCCTGTCCCTGTACCGCTATTTTGGCGGCAGCGGCCCCATGAGCATGCCCGTGCCGATGATGAACGTCATCAACGGCGGCGCGCACGCCAACAACACGCTGGACCTGCAGGAACTGATGATTCTGCCGGTGGGCGCGGGCAGCTTCCGCGAAGCCCTGCGCTGGGGTGCCGAAGTCTTCCACATGCTCAAGAAGCTGATCCACGGCCAGGGCATGTCCACGGCCGTGGGCGACGAGGGCGGTTTCGCGCCCAACGTGCCCAGCCATGAGGCCGCCATCCAGCTGATCCTGAAGGCCATCACCGAAGCCGGCTACGAGCCGGGCACGCAGATCGCCCTGGGCCTGGATTGCGCCAGCTCCGAGTTCTACCGCGACGGCAAGTACACGCTGGCCGGCGAAGGCGGCATCTCGCTGTCCTCGCAGGAATTCACCAACCTGCTGGCCACCTGGTGCGACAAGTACCCCATCATCTCGATCGAAGACGGCATGGCCGAAAACGATTGGGAAGGCTGGAAGCTGTTGACCGACCAGTTGGGCAAGAAGGTGCAACTGGTGGGCGACGACCTGTTCGTCACCAACACCAAGATCCTGCGCGAAGGCATCCAGAAGGGCGTGGCCAACTCGATCCTCATCAAGATCAACCAGATCGGCACCCTGACCGAGACCTTCGCCGCCATCGAAATGGCCAAGCGCGCCGGCTACACCGCCGTGGTGTCGCACCGTTCGGGCGAAACCGAGGACTCCACCATCGCCGACATCGCCGTGGCGACCAACGCGATGCAGATCAAGACGGGTTCGCTGTCCCGTTCGGACCGCATGGCCAAGTACAACCAGCTCCTGCGCATCGAGGAAGAGCTGGCTGAAGTCGCGTCGTATCCGGGCCTGGAAGCTTTTTACAACCTGCGTTGATGAGAAGCGCGGCTCCAGGCGCAAGCCCGGGGCCGCATCCACGCCACGACTGCTGAGGGTTTCCGCGTATGCGCCTGTTGTTCCTGGTGCTGTTCGTGCTGCTAGGCCTGATCCAATACCCGCTGTGGCTGGGTAAGGGCGGGTGGTTCAAGGTCTGGGATCTGCAACGCCAGGTGGCGGAGCAACGCGAGACCAACGAAGGCCTGCGCGCGCGCAATGCCGCATTGGAAGCGGAAGTGCGCGACCTCGAAGGCGGCTCCGGCGCCATCGAGGAGCGCGCCCGCGGCGAACTGGGCATGATGCGCGACGGCGAGGTGTTCGTGCACATCCTGCCGCAGAACACCCCGGCTCCGGCGGGCGGCGCCTCGCTGGCTGCCGATGCCGCGGCCAAGCCGGCCACGCCCGCGCGCGCCAGCGCGCCGGCTACCCGTCCGGCGACTGCGGCTCCCAAGCCCGCCAATCAGGCCAACGCCCGGCACTGAGCGCCGGCCGCCGTTCCTGTTCATCCCACATTTGGTTCAGCCGCAGCGCATGCTGCGGCAATCGCCGTACACGATGCCGGCGGGTTGCGGCATTCTGCGCGCCCAATCCGCCGGGTGCGACTGCATCTCCATTTCCAGCTCCATGCGCAAGGGCAGCAGGCCCCTGGCCTGCGCGTTGCCGGCGTAGCTGTCGACGTCGGGACCCAGCGCGGCCAGCAACGCCCGCAAGGGCGGCAGCAGCGGCTTGTGCAGATAGGTCAGGCGCAACTTCAAGGTATTGGCCTGGAAGATACTCTGGCCGCCTGGGCGCGGCGGCCGGCGCGCATGCTGCAGGTCCTGGTAGGCGTTGTCGATGACGCGCAGGCCTTCCGCCGCGGACACCTTGAGGTCCGGGCGGGTGTGTTCGCGGAACGATTGTTCGTCGGGCAGCAGGACTTCGATGCGCCAGGGATGGGTGCCTGAAATGGCTGTCAACGCGGCCTGCTCGTCATGCTGGCGGCGGCGGGCGCCTGCCTGGCCTTGCGCGTCGGCGTGCAGCGGCAGCAGCGCCTGCAGAAAGGCCGTCCGCATGCGCGCCGGATCGCCATGCGCAGTGGCGCCGGCGCGCGCAGCCTCCATCAGTGCCAGATAGGCCATCTGGCGCACGCCTTGCCAGCGGGCGACCTCGATCGCCAGCAGGCCCAGCAGCAGCACCAGCG
>NZ_JCBAMT010000157.1:0-4718 GCF_059760445.1 Achromobacter sp. D7-1
GCGCCGGCCCGCGTGACCGGCACGGGCACGCCGCATGCTGATGCCAGCGCCCATGTCCCCCTTGGCTGGCGCCGACGACATGAACTCAAGTTCCCAAGCGCCCCGCAGGTCCGGCGGCGCGGCACTGGTCTATTACGACGACAGCCGGGCAGGCTATACGCGAGCCCGCATCAACGGCCACGCCTTCCACTACCTGGACGCGCGCGGCAAGCGGATACGCAGTGCGCCGGAGATCAAGCGCATCGATGCCCTGGCGATACCGCCGGCCTATGAGCAGGTATGGATCTGCCCGTCTCCGCTTGGGCACCTGCAGGCCACCGGGCGCGACGCGCGCGGCCGCAAGCAGTACCGCTACCACCCGGACTGGACCGCGGTGCGCGACGCGAGCAAGTACCAAAGCCTTGCGGATTTTGCGCAGACGCTGCCGCGCATCCGGCGCCAGGTCGAACGCGATCTGCGCACCCCCGGCTTATCCCAGAACAAGGTGATAGCCGTACTGGTGCGGTTGTTGGAGGCAACCCTGGTGCGCATCGGCGCGCGCGAATACGCCCGGGCCAACAAGTCCTATGGCTTGACCACCCTCAAGCGCCGCCACGCCAGCGTCAGCGGCGACCGCTTCCGTTTCCGCTTCCAGGGCAAGAGCGGCGTAAGCCACGACGTGAGTGCCGCGGACCGGCGCGTGGCGCGCGTCATCAAGCGCTGCCTGGACATCCCCGGCCAGCAGCTTTTCCAGTACCTGGACGAGGACGGCGGCAGCCATCCGGTGGACTCTGGCGCGGTCAATGCCTATCTGCGCGCGGCGGGCCGGGGCGACTTCACGGCGAAGCACTACCGGACCTGGGCAGGTTCCGTCATGGCGTATGCGGCGTTGCAGAGCTGTCCCGCCGACGACGCCGCCCAGGCGCAGAAGAACGTGGTGGAAGTGGTCAAACAGGTGGCGCGGCGGCTCGCCAATACGCCTGCCGTGTGCCGGGCCTGCTATGTGCACCCAGCCATTCTGGCCGCCTATCTGGAGGGCGCGTTGCCACCAGCCGCGGCCGCGCCACAAGCGCCCCGCGGCCTGCACCCGGACGAACGCCGCCTGCTGGCCTTTTTGCGGGCGCAGGCCGCTGCGGCAGCGCCGGCCGCTCAGGAATCAAAGGATCGATGAGCGCGCATTCTTGGCCTGCGGCTGCGGCGCGGAACCGTCAGCCCAATTCGACTCGGTGCGCGTGTCGGCCACGACGCGCTTGTCGCGCGCGGCCTCGTCCGGGGTCGAGGCGTCTGGTTTATCCGGTCTGCGCGGAACATCGACGGCAGAACGCGGCGGCAGTATCTTAGCGTTGTCTTCCGGCTGCTTGCCGGCACGCGCCGGCTTCGCGGATCCCGGTACGGATGCTGGTTTCATGCGTGGCTCCTGGGGTTGCTCCCCAAGGGGAGCATTCCTCCCGATGCTACGGCGGCACGCTGCAAGGGTCATCGCCGGCAGGCTTCAAATTGCAAGCGGATGTGGCCTTCGGGCCAGGCATGCCGGTTGCGGCGCGTACCGGGCATCACAAGGAGATGCAATGCGAGATCCAAATTTCGAGCAATGTGTGCAAGCCTGCTACGAATGCGCGGTCGCCTGCGATATATGCGCCTCCGCCTGCTTGCAGGAGAGCCCCGCGCAGATGCAGCGTTGCATCGCGCTGTGCACGGATTGCGCCGCGGTGTGCCGGCTATGTGCGGCCATGCTGGCGCGCGATGGCGAGTTCGCCACTGCCCAGTGCACCTTGTGCGCACTGATGTGCGACGCCTGCGCGCGCGAGTGTTCGTCGCACGAGGCCGAGCATTGCCAGGTTTGCGCAGGCGCATGCCTGGGCTGCACGCTGGCCTGCCGCGACATGCTGGAGGCCTGAAACCTTCCGACCCGCCGCGCGGCCGTCCGGGCCGGCCGCGCCGGCGCACTTTCCGCCCGACTGCCAGGAGCTACCGATGGCCTCTACCCACACTCCCCTGCCCTCCGATTTTCCGGAGAACGGCCCGGACAACCGCGGCGCGCACCGACGCTCACGGCACCCTGAAGCCTGGATCGACGATCTGGAAGCCACGCTCAGCGACACCGCCGCAACCGACATGGAAGCACTCAAGGCGCGCCTGTCCGAGCAGTTGCGCGCCACGCGGCGCAGCCTGCGCGACGCTTCCGACAACGCCAGCGACCTGATGCGCGAAACCATAGACTGCACCGAGGAATACATCCACGCCCGGCCCTGGCAGGCGATCGGCCTGGTGGCGGGCGCGGCTTTCCTGTTTGGCGTGGTGGTGGGACGGCAGTAGTCCAGATCGCGGACCGCCCGGGCATGCCATTTGCTTGGACATGGGCAAGGCGCGTGCCGCGCCTGCCCGCCAGGAGAACCCCATGAGCAAGCCTGATCAAGCCGACACCGGCGCCCGTCCGCATCCCACACCACCCATGCCGGCCCAGCATCTGGACAAGCCGGGCCAGGAAGCTGACATGGTGCTCAAGCCCCAGTACCAGGCGCCGCAGTACAAGGGCAGCGGCAAGCTCGATGGCATGGTGGCCCTGGTGACCGGCGGCGATTCCGGCATAGGCCGCGCCATCTGCCTGCTGTACGCGCGCGAAGGCGCCGACGTGGCGGTGGTCTATCTCAACGAACAAGAGGATGCCGAAGACACCCGGCGCGCCGTGGAGAGCGAAGGCAGGCGCTGCGAGCTGATCCCCGGCGACGTGCAGGATCCGGCGTTCTGCGAGCAGGCGGTGGAACAGACGATACGCGCGTACGGCAAACTCGATGTGCTGGTGAACAACGCCGCCTATCAGCAGCACACGGACACCCTGCCCGAGATCAGCGACGAAAAGTGGGATAAGACGCTGCGCACCAACATCACCGGCTATTTCCAGATGGCCCGCGCGGCGCTGCCGCACCTGCACGCCGGCGCGTCCATCATCAATACGGGATCGGTCACGGGCCTGCGCGGCAGCGCCAAGCTGCTGGACTACTCCACCACCAAGGGCGCGATCCATGCATTCACCCGATCGCTGGCCGCCAATCTTGCCGGCAAAGGGGTGCGCGTGAACGCAGTGGCTCCAGGACCCGTATGGACTCCCTTGAATCCCGCCGACCAAAGTCCTGAAAAGATCAAGGAATTTGGCAAGCACACCGACTTCGGACGCCCGGCGCAACCCGAGGAAATTTCCCCGGCCTACGTCTTCCTGGCCTCGCCCGTATGCGCCAGCTATATCACCGGCATCGTGCTTCCCATTACCGGCAGCGCCGGCGACTGAGGCTTGTCCGGCGCTGAGCGTCCCCTTACTTCGGCGGCGCTATCGACGCGGGCGCTTCCCGGGACGCTGGCGAGACGGCGGGCGCCTCTCCCTTGACGGCGGGCTGGATCTTGTCAGGGTCGGCCGGCGCAGTGCCCTGCAGCTTGCGGGCCATGGCCAGATGCTGGGCCAGCATGGGCAGGGAGCGCGCAGCGAACTCTCGCACCTGCGGGTCCTTGGACTCGCGCGCAGCAGTCTCGAACAGACGGTTGGCCATCGTGTGCGCGTCCATGGCGGCCTTTTCGATGTAAAGCGCATCGAAGTCCGCTCCGCTCCTGTTGCTCAGTTGTTCCAACGTGCCGCGATCGGGCTCAGAGGGTTCGGTCGGCAGCTTCACCTGTTTGCTCGCCGCCAGGGTCTTGAGTTCGGCATTCATGGCGCGATGCTGCTCCAGCATCTTCGCAGCGAACGCCTGGACGTCGCCGTCGCCGGCGCGCTTTTTCGCCAGCTCCGCGGCCTCCGTCTCGAACATTCCCGAACCCGCCGCGGCCTGCAGGAAGCGCGCCTCTGGCTCCGCCAATTCCTGCGCCCGCACACCGCCCAGCACGCCTGGCGCGATCAGCAGGCAAATCGCGACAATGCCGCACAGCCAAGTCGTCTTCTTCATATCGGGCTCCCGCAACAATAGTCCGGCCGTAATTCGCCTCATGGACAGCAACTGCCATGCCCGCGCCGGGCACGGTGCTTGCTGTGGGCGTGGCAAGCGGCCTGGCCCGGCCGGCACAGGCAGTCCGCCCGCAGTTCCGCCCCACCCGCATCCTGCGCAAAGGACATCCCCATGGACATGCCCGGCAACAATGAAGATTTCTCCGAGCTGGAAGACGAATCGGCGCCACCGCCGATGCCGCCCGAAACCCGCGGCCTGTCCATCCTGGACTGGTCGGCATTGATCGCAGTGGTGGCAGGCGGCCTGAATACCGGCCTGATCGCCGCGGTCGATCTGGACGTGTTCGCCAAGATACTGCCCTCGGCCGCTGCCACCCGCAGTGTCTATGGCTTGATCGGTCTGGCCGCGCTATACAGCGTGGTGCTGCTTTTCAGGCTGGGCGAACAACCGGAATGAGCACGCCGGAAGACGGTCATGCTGTGCCGGGACGCTTGCCCGGATACTGCCCGCCTTCCTCGTACTCGGCGCCCTTGTCATTGGGTTTCTTGTCCGATTCGCGCTTGGGCGCGGCGGGCGGCTTGCCGAAACCGGGCTTGTCCGTGCCGAACTGGCCGCTGCGATGGGCGGCTTCGGTTTCCGTGCGCGGCGCATTGGCCTTGGCATGCTCCGGATCCGCTTTCGCGTTGTCTGTCCGCTTGGTTTCCATATTCGTATCCCCGTCTCGTTCGATGGATGCCGCGGGCGCCGCGCATCCGCATCGCCCGCCGTCAGCCCCCGAGCAAGCGGCGTGCCCGGCCGGCCCGGGCA
>NZ_JCBAMT010000158.1:0-4062 GCF_059760445.1 Achromobacter sp. D7-1
CAGCGCGGCCGCGGTCCATGTGCTTTACGCCTTGGCGCGCGCAGAACTCGTGCGCACGTTAAGTTTTCGAAAATTTGGCCGTTAATAACAATAACGCCTGAAAAGGGCGGTGAACAGCGTTCGAAAATCGGGGCCGTGCCGGCCCGAATTTGACGAACCTGGCGGGGGAACACGTCTATGCGGGGCGTCAGATCCGGTTTGCTCGCCGATATTCATTCGCTGCCCGACATGATGTACCCGGAGGCAAGCTGTGCGCGTCAACCTACCCGTCCACAATGTAGAAACCAAGCTGCGCGAGGATCAGTACTTGATCTCGCGCACGGATACGAAGGGCCGGATCGTCTATGCGAATCCAGCCTTTGTCGAAGTCAGTGGCTTCTCTCGAGAAGAACTCATCGGCAAGCCGCACAACATCGTGCGCCATCCCGACATGCCGCCCGAAGCCTACGAAGATTTGTGGGAGACGCTGCAAGCGGGTGAATCGTGGCTGGGGCTGGTGAAGAACCGGCGCAAGGACGGCGGCTACTACTGGGTGCTGGCCAACGCGACGCCCATCGTCGAGAACGGCGAGGTCGTGGCGTACTCCTCGGTGCGGGTACGGCCGTCCGAAGAGCAGGTCGAAATGGCCGAGGACCTGTATGCCCGTATCCGTGAGGGTACGGCCCGGGGCGTGCGCATCCTGCGCGGGCGTCCGGTGCGCGCCGGTTGGCGCCGTGGCCTGGACGTGCTGACGTTCGCTTTCCGCAGCAATGTCCGCAGCCGCATGCTGCGCCATGCGCTGCTGTCGTCAGCCATCGTCGCCGGCGCCGGCATCTATGGTTTGCGGACCAACTGGGCGGAGCTGAGCACTTGGGGCGCAAGCGTCGGCTGCGCGGCCATCGCACTGGGCGTCATCGCCATCTTCGGCATGGGCTGGCGCTTGTCCCGGTCGCTATTGGATCCCATGGTGGATGCCGCCAATATGGCGCGCCAGGTCGCAGCCGGCAACCTGACCACGCAGATCGTGGCGGATTCCGATGACGAGATCGGCAGTTTGAAGTTTTCGCTCGAAGTGATGCGCAAAAGCCTGATCGGGATTGCTCAGGACGTGTACCGCGGCATCGAAGGTACGACCCATGCCGCGGCGCATATCGCGCGCGGCAACCAGGAGCTGGCGGGCCGCACCGAAGGCCAGGCGGCGTCCTTGCAGCAGACTGCCGCCAGCATGGAACAGCTGACCTCCACGGTGCGGCAGAACGCCGACAATGCGCGCCAGGCCAACCAGCTTGCGGCCAGCAGCATGGAAGTGGCGCGCAAGGGCGGTGTGGCGGTGGGGCAGGTGGTGAACACCATGCACGGTATTTCGGACAGCTCGCGCAAGATCGCCGACATCGTCAGCATCATCGAGGGCATTGCCTTCCAGACCAATATCCTGGCTTTGAACGCGGCGGTCGAGGCGGCCCGCGCCGGGGAGTCCGGCAAGGGCTTCGCCGTGGTGGCGGGCGAGGTCCGCAGCCTGGCGCAGAAGAGCGCCCAGGCCGCCAAGGAGGTCAAGGGCCTGATCGAGGACTCGGTGGAGCGCGTGACCGAAGGCTCCCAGCAGGCCGAACAGGCGGGCGCGACGATGCAGGATATCGTAGCCGCCGTGCACCGCGTCACCGACATCATCGGCGAGATTTCCCAGGCGTCGCAGGAGCAGTCCAGCGGCATCGAGCAGGTGGATACGGCGGTGTCGCAGATGGATGTGATGACGGTACAGAACACCGCGCTGGTCCAGGATCTGGGTGGCGCCGTCATGCAGCTGGGCAGCCAGTCCGGCGCATTGCGCGAGACGATCCGCGTGTTCCGTCTTACAGGCCAGCAGTAAGGAGACGGGGCGGTGCCATGCATCGCCTCGGCGCTCGGCGTCAGCCGGGGCCTCTATTTACCCGCCAGCGCATCGGCGACCCGGCTCATTGCCGTGAAGCCGGATTCGAACAGTGATTCCAGGAAAGGCCCCGCGTGCGGCAGCACGACAGTCAGAATCGTCACACCGATGATGAGCGTCACTGGAAAGCCGATCGAGAAAACGGACAGCTGCTGCGCCGCGCGGTTCAGGATGCCCATGGCCAGGTTGATGGTCAGCAGCGCGCAGATCAGCGGCAGCGCCAGCAGCAGGCCGGATATGAAGATGGTCTTGCCCCATTCCACCACGACGCCAAAGCCGTTCTGGTGTAGCTGAATCATGGCGACAGGCAAGGTATCGAAGGACCGTACCAGCGCGGCCAGGACCAGCAGATGGCCATCCAACGCCAGGAATGTCAGCATCGCAATGATGTTGAACAGGCGCGACAGCACTGCGGTATTGGCGCCGGAGCTCGGATCGAAGAAGGAAGCGAACGACAGGCCCATCTGCAGGCCCACGAATTCGCCGGCCGTTTGCACGGCGGCGAACACCAGGCGCATCGTGAAGCCCAGCGCAATGCCGATCAACACTTGCTGCATGACCATCCACAGCCCAGTGAACGAACCGGGCGCAATAGGAGGAACGGGATCCAGCGCAGGGCTGATCGCGACGGCCAGGACGAACGACAGCCCGATCTTGACCTTCATCGGAATCAGCGATTCGGAGAACAAAGGGGCGGTACCCACGAGTGCCAGGATGCGCACGAAGGGCCAGAGAAACTGGCCGATCCAGCCGTTGAGCTGCTCGAGCGTGAAGGCAATCATGGGGAGAGGCCCGGGGTCCGGCGGCTGTGGCCGCTCAGGACACCAGCATGGGGATCTGGCCGATCAGCTGCCGGATGTAGTCGACCATGACGCCTATGAGCCAGGGCCCGAGCAGCACCAGCACGCCGCACATGGCCAGCAGCTTCGGAATGAACGACAGCGTCATTTCGTTGATCTGCGTGGCGGCCTGGAAGATGCTGATGACCAGACCCACCACCAGCGTCACGAGCAGCAGCGGTCCGGCCATCGCCAGGACGATCTTCATCGCCTGGTAGGTCATGGTCATGACGGTTTCTGCGGTCATGGCGATTCTCCTCCAGGTTATTGATAGAAGCTCTGGGCCAGCGAACCCATGAGCAGGTTCCAGCCGTCGGCCAGCACGAAAAGCATCAGCTTGAACGGCAGCGCCACCGTCACCGGCGGCACCATCATCATGCCCAGCGCCATCAGCACGCTGGCGACGACCAGATCGATGATGAGAAAGGGGATGAAGATGGTGAAACCGATCTGGAACGCGGTCTTGAGTTCACTGGTGATGAAGGCCGGTACCAGGATGCGCAGGGGCACCTGCGAGGGGTCTTCCAGGGCAGGCTGCTTCGCCAGGTTGGCGAACAGCGACAGATCGTTTTCGCGTGTCTGGTGCAGCATGAAGGTGCGCAGCGGACCGGCCGCGCGTTCCACGGCGGCTTCGAACTGGATCGAGCCCTCGGATAGCGGCTTATAGGCGTCGGTGTAGATCTTGTCGAACACCGGCGACATCGTATAGAAGGTCAGGAACAGCGCGAGGCCGATCAGCACGTGGTTGGGCGGCGACATGGCCGTGCCCATGGCGCTGCGCAGCAGGCCCAGCACGATGATGATGCGGGTGAATCCCGTCATCATCAGCAGCGCGGCGGGCAGGAACGACAGCGACGTCATCAGCAGCAGGGTCTGCATGCTGAGCGAATAGGTTTCGGACCCGTTAGGCCCCGGCGTGGCGGTCAGCGCAGGCAAGGTGGCCTGCGCGACGACCCCTGCGGGAAACAGGGCCAGGCCCAGCAGGGCCGCGGCGCCGAGCAGGTGCAGCGCGCCTGGCCGGGCGCGGGCGGGTGTCGTGCTAGTGGGCAAACTCATGGGTATCGCTTGGAGGGCGCGGCAGCGCTAGCGGCGCTTGAGCGCCTGGCCCAGCTTGGCTGCGAAGGCGGCGGCGGGCAAGGTCGAAGCCTCCGGCAATTGGCCGGCGGGCAGGGTGTGCAGGGTGTTGAGCTGGTTCGGGCCGACGCCCACCACCAGCCAGGTGTTCTCGACTTCCACCACCACGATGCTCTGGCGCGGACCGACCGGCAGGCTGGCTACCTGCCGCAGCAGATTGCCGCCGCCGCGCGGGGTCAGCCC
>NZ_JCBAMT010000159.1:0-3944 GCF_059760445.1 Achromobacter sp. D7-1
CCGCTGTCGTGCGGCGGGCATGAGACTCGCGTTTAGCTGTGGTAGGCGGATTCGCCGTGGCTGGTGACGTCCAGGCCTTCGCGCTCCTGGTCTTCCGGCACCCGCATGCCGCACAGGGCGTTGGCGATCTTGTAGGCGATCCAAGCCACTACGCCGGACCATACGATGGTCAGCAACACGCCTTCCAGCTGGACCCACAGTTGGTGGCCGATCATGCCGGGCTCGGCCAGGCCGGGTCCACCCAGGATCTGCGCGTTGAACACGCCCGTCAGCAGGGCGCCGACGATGCCGCCTACGCCGTGCACGCCGAATACGTCCAGCGCGTCATCGGCGCGCAGCAGGCGCTTCAGGCCGTTCACGCCCCAGACGCAGACGATGCCGGCGATGACACCGATGACCAGCGCGCCCACCGGACCCACCAGGCCGGCGGCCGGGGTGATACCGACCAGGCCGGCGACGGCGCCTGAAGCGGCGCCCAGCATCGAGGGCTTGCCCTTGACGGCCCACTCGGTGAACAGCCAGGACAGCACGGCGCCCGCGGTTGCGATCATCGTGTTGAAAAAGGCCAGCGTGGCATTTTCATTGGCGGCTAGCGCCGAACCGGCGTTGAACCCGAACCAGCCCACCCACAGCAGCGCCGCGCCAACGAAGGTCATGGGCAGATTGTGCGGCTGCATGGCTTCGCGGCCGTAGCCCACGCGCTTGCCCACCACATAGGCGCCCACCAAGCCAGCCACGCCGGCATTGATGTGCACCACGGTGCCGCCGGCGAAGTCCAGCGCGCCCTTGGCGTTGAGCAGGCCCGGCGCCGTTTCAGACGCGAACCAGACCATATGGGCGATCGGCACGTAGGCGAACGTGAACCAGATCACCGTGAACACCAGCACCGCCGAGAAGCGGGCGCGTTCGGCAAAGCTGCCGACGATCAGCGCGCAGGTAATGCCGGCGAAGGTGGCCTGGAACGAGGCGAACAGCAGTTCGGTCAGCGAGTTCGACATGGCGTACTTGCCGTCGGACGGGGTGAACATGCCGGAGAAGAAGGCGCGCGACAGGCCGCCGAAGAAGGCGTTGCCCTCGGTGAACGCGAGGGAATATCCATAGATGAACCAGAGCACCAGGCCCAGCACGAACGTGCACAGCACTTGCAGCAATACGGACAGCACGTTCTTGCTGCGCACCAGGCCGCCATAGAACATCGCCAGACCAGGTACGGCCATCATCAATACAAGCAGGGTAGAGACGAGCAACCAGGAAATATCCGCTTTATCCATTTTCAGGCTCCATTGAGTCTTTATTTATTTACAGCGCGGCTTCGCCGGCTTCACCCGTCCTGATGCGGATCACTTGTTCCAGCGGCGCGGCGAAGATCTTGCCGTCGCCGATCTTGCCGGTGCGGGCCGCCTGTTCGATTGCTTCGATGACCTGATCGACCAGGTGATCAGG
Organism: Achromobacter sp. D7-1; assembly: GCF_059760445.1. Classification (NCBI taxonomy): domain Bacteria; kingdom Pseudomonadati; phylum Pseudomonadota; class Betaproteobacteria; order Burkholderiales; family Alcaligenaceae; genus Achromobacter; species Achromobacter sp. D7-1. The sequence goes on from NZ_JCBAMT010000159.1 coordinate 1,444, forward strand.
CACCGCGGCCTCGACGCGCAGCTTGGGCAGGAAATCGACGGCGTACTCGGCGCCGCGATACAGCTCGGTATGGCCTTTCTGGCGGCCAAATCCCTTTACTTCGGTGACAGTCAGGCCCTGGACGCCGATCCCGGATAGAGCCACCCGCACTTCGTCGAGCTTGAAGGGCTTGATGATGGCGATGATGAGTTTCATGGCATTTCCTCTCATGGTTGCACGTTGGCTTCGTCTATCAAGCAAATTCCATGCCATGTCGGGGATCGCCACGCAGAGAAGGCGGGGGCGCTCAAGTTGTGCCGAGATGCACCAATCTGGTGCTTCGCGCACCGATGGACGGCTTCAAGTTGGTGCGCAGCGCCAGTCCTTGGGGCAAGCAACCAAATATGTTTTCAGCCCGATATTTGTAGCAAATTGATGCGAGTTTTATTGCGTTTTATGTTGGCATATGAATGATTTTGTCGGGCCGTCAGCGAGCCTGGCGCTCCCCGCAAAGCCATGCGGAGCGGGCCTCTGGCTCAAATTGGCGGAGGCATTGAAGCAATGCGGGAAGATGCCGGAATCGGCGAAATGGACGCAGGTTCGTGATACGAGGGTTTACACCGGCCAGCTTGTTGTCCAGGGGCGCCTGCAGAAGAATCAATATCAGTTCAAGCCTGTCCCCGAACAGGCTGTGCCGCAGGCGGAGTTCTGTATTGAAGGATCTCCCAAAAGAAAGCAGGAACGGGAAGGGGCAGTCATGAAGATCCACCGCAAGGCTTTCTACACTCTGGTCCTGGCCGCGTCGCTCGCCGCGCTGGCCGGCTGCAACAAGGAAGACAAGGCCGCCGCGCCGGCCGCCTCCGCTCCTGCGCCTGCTGCTACGACTCCTGCGGCGCCGCCTCCACCCGCGACCACACCTTCCACGGCTGCCCCCGCAGCGGGCGCTGCGGCGTCCATTCCGGCCGAGTGCGAGGCCTACATCGCCAAGGTCAATGCTTGCATGGACAAGCTGGGCAGCGGCAATCCGGCTGCCGCCGCGATCAAGGAGCAGCTGGACGCGGCCAGGGCGCAATGGGGGGCGGTCAGCGACAAGACGCAGTTGGCGACGCAATGCAAGCAGTCGTCGGATACGTTCACGCAGTCGGCAAGCCAGATGGGTTGCCCGTAACGATGTTGGTAGGGGGTTGCCGCCATGGCAGCCCGGTTTTCTCCTGTGCTTTGAAGGGCGGTCACCGCATGCGGCCCGCCCTCTTTTTTTGGGGTGAGGGTGGCCCTTTTTTCGCCGCTGGCCCGGAAACCGTGCGCCGACGCACTACACTTGAGGTATCAAGAACACAGTGAGGCCGTCATGAACAATCGCACCCAGTGGATGGAAGACATCCAGAAGAACATCTCCGACCTGATCGCCCGCAGTCCGGCCGCGGATGTCGAACGCAATGTGCGCGCGATGATGACGCAGGCGTTCTCGAAGCTGGATCTCGTCACGCGCGAGGAATTCGACGTCCAATCCGATTTGCTGGCGCGCACTCGCGCCCGAGTGGATCAATTGGCTGCGCAGGTGCAGCAGCTGGAGTCGCGCCTGTCCGCACTGGACAAGTAAGCCCGCGGCGGCCGCGCCGCGGCCGGCCTGGATATTGCCCTCGAACGGCCGCGATTCCGCGGCCGTTTGCATTTTGGGCGTGGGCTTGAGGCAGGCTGGCAGGATGCTTTTGTCACGGCCGCCGCCGCGGCGGCCTCGCGTTTGCGGATACTGGCGGGTCCCGCCTTTTCTCGGAGACCGCCGTGACGCTAGCCGTTCTTGCCAGCCGGGCCCTGTGCGGCCTGGACGCCCATGCGGTGCGCGTGGAAACGCATCTGGGTCCGGGCCTGCCCAGTTTCAATGTGGTAGGCCTGCCGGACACCGAGGTGCGCGAAAGCCGCGAGCGCGTGCGCGCGGCCATCCTGAACAGTGGTTTCGAGTTTCCACCGGGCAGGATCACCGTCAATCTTTCGCCCGCCGACATCCCCAAGGAGTCCGGGCGCTTCGATCTGCCCATCGCCCTGGGGCTGCTGTTGGCCTCTGGCCAGTTGGCCGCGCCGGTCGATGCCCGAGATGCGGAATCGCCGGTCCAGGAACCATCCCTGGCCGGCCTGGTGCTGGCCGGGGAGCTGTCCCTGACCGGCGCGCTGGTGCCTGTCGCGGCCCCGCTGGTCATCGCGCTGAGCGTTGCCCGGGAAGCGCCCGGCGCCACGCTCATCCTGCCCGCGGGCAGCGCCGAGGAGGCCGCCTGGGTACCGGGCTTGCGGGCGCTGTCGGCTCGCACCCTGGCCGACGTGGCAGCGCACGCGACCGGCGCCTGCCTGCTGCCCGATGCCGTGCCCAGGCCCTGGCCGGCCGCGGCACCCGGGCCGTGCCTGTCGGACGTCCGCGGGCAGCCGGGCGCGCGGCGGGCCTTGGAGGTGGCTGCGGCGGGCGGCCATAGCCTCTTGATGATAGGGCCGCCGGGGGCGGGCAAGAGCATGCTGGCTGCGCGCCTGCCGGG
>NZ_JCBAMT010000160.1:0-3571 GCF_059760445.1 Achromobacter sp. D7-1
GCCGGCGGCAGCCGGCGGCGGTCGTGGCGGCAACAAGGCAACGGGTTCCGCAGGCAACAAGGCGGGCGGCGCCGCTGGAAACAAGGGGCCGGGCGCTGGCGGCAAGCCGCGCGCTCCGCGTAATGCCTCCTCTGCTCCCCGTGGTGATGACTGGCAGCCGCGCGGCGCGTCGGCGCATGAATCCCGCCTGGGCGTGATGGGCGGGCGCGGCCGGCAGGGTCGCTGATCGCTGTCGGGCGGCGCGCTGGCCGCGCCGCCGGGCGGGATATGTCCCGCATAGTCGTAAGCCCGTGACGAATCAGGCGTTTTTCCAGTTTATCTGGTAAAATCAATGGTTTTCATGGCTTCGTGTCGTTGCCTTTTGCGTGCCGTAAGGCCGCAATGCCTCTGTAAACCCGCGCTAACCCATTGCCAACGCATCGCAAATGCATGGCAAGTTCGTGGCAAAAGCGTAGCGAATGCAGCGGTGGCGGCAGCAGCCAGGCAGTAGTTGGCATCGGACTTTGCGCCAGGTGCCGCCTGATCCGAATTGCGGGTTGGGGCGGCGGGTCAGGACTGACCGGGGCGGCGCAAGCCAAATTTAGGTCGCAATATAGGGCACTGCCCAGCATTGCTCCTTACGTGCAGTAGGGTGGCGGCTGGGCTCTGTGCAATACGGTGGGCTGGGCGTGCAGCCCATTTTTTTTGAGTATATGGCTGATTTATTCGCATTGACCAAAGAGGCTCTGGCCGGCATGGACGTCGAACTCGTGGACGTCGAGCGTGCCGCCCTGGGCCTTTTGCGCGTCACGATCGATCGGGTCGGCGGTGTGCGCATCGAAGACTGTGAGCAGGTGTCCCGCCAATTGTCGCGGGTGTTTGAAGTCGAGAACGTCGACTACAAGCGGATGGAAGTCGGTTCGCCGGGCGTAGACCGCCCGCTGCGCAACGAGGCTGAATTCCGCCGTTTCGCAGGCGAGCGCATCGAAATCAAGCTGCGCGAGGCATTGGACGGCCGCAAGGTCTTTGCCGGCATCTTGACGATGCCCGAAGACGACGCCGCAGCCTCCGACGCGGCTGCTGGAATGCAAAAGACCGTGTTCGGTCTCGAATTTGAGGCAAAAAAGAACGAAATCCAGGTGTTGAATTTCACGGTCGACGATATCGAACGTGCAAAACTGGATCCCGTTCTGGATTTCAAGGGCAAAAAGCGATGAGTCGCGAAATTCTTCTGTTGGTCGATGCCTTGGCGCGTGAAAAGAACGTCACGCGCGACGTCGTGTTCGGAGCGCTGGAAAGCGCGCTGGCCTCGGCGATGAAAAAGCGCTTCAAGGATGATGCGGACATCCGTGTCGCCATCGATAGGGACACGGGCGATCACGAAGGCTTCCGCCGCTGGCTGGTCGTGCCTGACGAAGCTGGCCTGCAAGAACCCGACAAGCAGGAAATGCTGTCGGATGCGCAGGAAATCGTTCCCGGCATCCAGGAAGGCGAGTACATCGAAGAGCCGCTCGAACCCATCGAGTTCGGCCGCATCGGCGCGCAGGCCGCCAAGCAGGCCATTCTGCAGAAGATCCGCGACGCCGAGCGCGAACAGGTGCTGAACGACTTCCTGGACCGTGGCGAATCCATCGTGTCCGGCACGATCAAGCGCATGGACAAGGGCGACGCCATCGTCGAAACCGGCAAGATCGAAGCGCGCCTGCCGCGCTCCGAAATGATCCCGAAGGAAAACCTCCGGGTGGCCGACCGGGTTCGCGCTTTTGTGTTGCGCGTAGACCACGCCGCGCGCGGCCAGCAGGTGATCCTGTCGCGCACTGCGCCGGATTTCATCCGCCAGCTGTTCGAGAACGAAGTTCCCGAAATCGAGCAGGGCCTGCTTGAGATCAAGGCTGCGGCCCGCGACGCCGGCGTGCGTGCGAAGATCGCCGTGGTGGCATACGATAAGCGCATCGACCCGATCGGCACCTGCGTGGGCATGCGCGGTTCGCGTGTTACCGCCGTGCGCAACGAACTGGGCGGCGAACAGGTCGATATCGTGCTGTGGTCGGAAGACCCCGCGCAGTTTGTGATCGGCGCCCTGGCGCCGGCCAACGTCGAATCCATCGTCGTCGACGAAGACAAGCACGCGATGGACGTCGTGGTGGACGAGGAAAACCTGCCCAAGGCCATCGGCGCCAAGGGTCAGAACGTCCGCCTGGCTTCCGAGCTGACCGGCTGGCAGATCAACATCATGACGCCGGAAGAAAGCCTGAACCGCCAGGAAGTCGAGCGTTCGGGCCTGCGCGCCACGTTCATGAGCAAGCTGGACGTCGACGAGGAAGTCGCTGACATCCTGATCGACGAAGGTTTTACTGGTATCGAGGAAATCGCCTACGTGCCCATGCAGGAACTGCTGGAAATCGAGGCCTTTGACGAAGACACCATTAATGAGTTGCGCGCCCGCGCCCGCAATGCGCTGCTGACCGAGGCAATCGCCCAGGAAGAGCGCCTTGAGACCGCGCAGGACTTGCTTGAACTCGAAGGCATGACGCCCGAACTGGCTGCCAAGCTGGCCGAGCGCCAAGTGCATACGCGTGATGATCTGGCCGAATTGGCGACGGACGAACTGGCGGAAATCGCCGGTTTGACCGAACAGGAAGCCAGCGATCTCATCATGCGTGCCCGCGCCCATTGGTTCGACGAAGAATAACCAAAAGGACACGGGTCCGCGGCGGACGGAGTTTCCGCCGCCGCGAGTTCACGTTGTTTGTAATAGCTGCATATAGGGAAGAGAGAGCCTAATGTCGAGTAATACCGTCGCGCAGTTCGCTACCGAGCTGAAAATGCCTGCCAATGTGCTGCTGGATCAGCTGCGCTCGGCCGGCGTTGACCTCAAATCGGTCGACGATTCCGTCACCGACAGCGACAAGGCGAAATTGCTCGAATCGCTGCGTCGCGCCCACGGCGCGACCGAAGGCAAGAAGATCACCCTGACGCGCCGCCAGACGTCCGAAATCCGCCAGGCGGATGCCACCGGCCGTTCGCGCACGATCCAGGTCGAAGTGCGCAAGAAGCGCGTGTTCGTCAAGCGTGATCCCTCCGAAATCGCCCTGGAACAGGCCGCGTCCGCGCGTGCCGAAGATGACGCAGCCGTCGATGAAGCGCCGCAGGTGTCGGCGCCCGTCGTCCCCGAGGCTCCTGTCGCGGCCGCCCCTCTCGAGGCCGCTCCCGCCCAGGTGGAGGCTGCTGCCCCCGTTCAGGCGGAAGAGCCCGTTGCTGCAGAAGCGCCCGCGCCGGTTGAAGCGCCCGCGCCCGTTGAATCCGTCGCGGCCGAAGCGCCCGCTCCCGTCGAGGCGAAAGCCGCCGAAGTCCAGGCCCAGCCTGAACCCGAACCGACGCCGGCGCCTGCTCCTGCCGAGCCCGTGGCCGAACAGGCCAAGCCCGAAGTCAAGACTGAATCCACCGAGCCCAAGGCTGAAGAAGCCAAGCCGGAACCCGTTGTGCTAGCCAATAAGTCCGAACCATCTATCTCCCAGGCCGCCGCGCCTGTCGCCCAGGCTCAGCCTGCTGCGAAGTCCGAACCCGTCAAAACCGCCGCGAAGCCCGAGCC
>NZ_JCBAMT010000161.1:0-3419 GCF_059760445.1 Achromobacter sp. D7-1
ACAGCTATATTTGTTCTTTAACAATCTGGAAGAAGCACAACGAAAATGTACTTATCAAGTACTCGACGCAAGTCGATGAAGATAGGTACGGGTTGTGATTGCATTAATTTTGTTCCAAGTTCTCAAGACTGGGGTGAATAACCCTAGACTGCTTTGAAACTTATGAACGGCACAAACGCTAATACTCAGGTCCTATAGCCTACAGCGTTATAGGATCAAGCGACTAAGTGCATATGGTGGATGCCTTGGCGATCACAGGCGATGAAGGACGTAGTAGCCTGCGAAAAGCTACGGGGAGCTGGCAAACAAGCTTTGATCCGTAGATGTCCGAATGGGGAAACCCACCGCAGCAATGCGGTATCCCTGGCTGAATACATAGGCCAGTGGAAGCGAACCGGGTGAACTGAAACATCTCAGTAGCTCGAGGAAAAGAAATCAACCGAGATTCCGAAAGTAGTGGCGAGCGAAATCGGAAGAGCCTTTACGTTTTAGCACGCAAGATAGTCGAACGGAATGGAAAGTCCGGCCGTAGCAGGTGATAGCCCTGTAGGCGAAATCTTGTGTGTGGAACTAAGCGTAAGACAAGTAGGGCGGGACACGTGAAATCCTGTTTGAAGATGGGGGGACCATCCTCCAAGGCTAAATACTCGTGATCGACCGATAGTGAACCAGTACCGTGAGGGAAAGGCGAAAAGAACCCCGGAAGGGGAGTGAAATAGATCCTGAAACCGTATGCATACAAACAGTAGGAGCCTCCTTGTGGGGTGACTGCGTACCTTTTGTATAATGGGTCAGCGACTTACATTCAGTGGCAAGGTTAACCGAATAGGGAAGCCGTAGCGAAAGCGAGTCCGAATAGGGCGATTCAGTCGCTGGGTGTAGACCCGAAACCAGATGATCTATCCATGGCCAGGTTGAAGGCACGGTAACACGTGCTGGAGGACCGAACCCACTAATGTTGAAAAATTAGGGGATGAGCTGTGGATAGGGGTGAAAGGCTAAACAAATCTGGAAATAGCTGGTTCTCTCCGAAAACTATTTAGGTAGTGCCTCAAGTATTACTGCGGGGGGTAGAGCACTGTTATAGCTAGGGGGTCATGGCGACTTACCAAACTATGGCAAACTCCGAATACCCGCAAGTACAGCTTGGGAGACAGAGCACCGGGTGCTAACGTCCGGACTCAAGAGGGAAACAACCCAGACCGCCAGCTAAGGTCCCGAATTATCGCTAAGTGGGAAACGAAGTGGGAAGGCATAGACAGTCAGGAGGTTGGCTTAGAAGCAGCCATCCTTTAAAGAAAGCGTAATAGCTCACTGATCGAGTCGTCCTGCGCGGAAGATGTAACGGGGCTAAGCGATAAACCGAAGCTGCGGGTGTGCACTTTGTGCACGCGGTAGGAGAGCGTTCTGTAAGCCTGCGAAGGTGGCTTGTAAAGGCTGCTGGAGGTATCAGAAGTGCGAATGCTGACATGAGTAGCGATAAAGGGGGTGAAAAGCCCCCTCGCCGTAAGTCCAAGGTTTCCTGCGCAACGTTCATCGGCGCAGGGTGAGTCGGCCCCTAAGGCGAGGCAGAGATGCGTAGCTGATGGGAAACTGGTTAATATTCCAGTACCGTCGTACAGTGCGATGGGGGGACGGATCGCGGAAGATCATCAGGGTGTTGGATGTCCCTGTTGCTGCATCGAAGATGGCGCTTAGGCAAATCCGGGCGCGTAAATCAAGGGTGTGGCACGAGCGAGCATTGCTTGCGAAGTGATTGGAAGTGGTTCCAAGAAAAGCCTCTAAGCTTCAGCTGTACGAGACCGTACCGCAAACCGACACAGGTGGACGGGATGAATATTCCAAGGCGCTTGAGAGAACTCAGGAGAAGGAACTCGGCAAATTGATACCGTAACTTCGGGAGAAGGTATACCCCGGTAGTGTGAAGCGCCTGCGCGCTTAGCATGATGGGGTCGCAGAGAATCGGTGGCTGCGACTGTTTATTAAAAACACAGCACTCTGCAAAGACGAAAGTCGACGTATAGGGTGTGACGCCTGCCCGGTGCCGGAAGGTTAAGTGATGGGGTGCAAGCTCTTGATCGAAGCCCCGGTAAACGGCGGCCGTAACTATAACGGTCCTAAGGTAGCGAAATTCCTTGTCGGGTAAGTTCCGACCTGCACGAATGGCGTAACGATGGCCACACTGTCTCCTCCTGAGACTCAGCGAAGTTGAAGTGTTTGTGATGATGCAATCTACCCGCGGCTAGACGGAAAGACCCCATGAACCTTTACTGTAGCTTTGCATTGATCTGTGAACCGGCCTGTGTAGGATAGGTGGGAGGCTTTGAAGCGTGGTCGCTAGATCACGTGGAGCCATCCTTGAAATACCACCCTGGTTTGTTTGCGGTTCTAACCTTGGTCCGTTATCCGGATCGGGGACAGTGCATGGTGGGCAGTTTGACTGGGGCGGTCTCCTCCCAAAGTGTAACGGAGGAGTTCGAAGGTACGCTAGGTACGGTCGGAAATCGTGCTGATAGTGCAATGGCATAAGCGTGCTTGACTGTGAGACTGACAAGTCGAACAGGTGCGAAAGCAGGACATAGTGATCCGGTGGTTCTGAATGGAAGGGCCATCGCTCAACGGATAAAAGGTACTCTGGGGATAACAGGCTGATACCGCCCAAGAGTTCATATCGACGGCGGTGTTTGGCACCTCGATGTCGGCTCATCTCATCCTGGGGCTGTAGCCGGTCCCAAGGGTATGGCTGTTCGCCATTTAAAGAGGTACGTGAGCTGGGTTTAAAACGTCGTGAGACAGTTTGGTCCCTATCTGCCGTGGGCGTTGGATACTTGACGGAGCCTGCTCCTAGTACGAGAGGACCGGAGTGGACGTACCTCTGGTGTACCGGTTGTCATGCCAATGGCATTGCCGGGTAGCTAAGTACGGAAGAGATAACCGCTGAAGGCATCTAAGCGGGAAACTCGTCTGAAGATAAGGTATCCCGGGGACTTGATCCCCCTGAAGGGTCGTTCGAGACCAGGACGTTGATAGGTCGGGTGTGGAAGCGCAGTAATGCGTTAAGCTAACCGATACTAATTGCCCGTGAGGCTTGATCCTATAACACTGATGGTTATTGACCTGGTGATGTAGCGTTCCAAGTGTCGTTCAATACAAAATCTGGCTGCACCGTCAGCAGCCAGCCAACACCAATTACACCCCCCCGTGCGTGATCATCGAGTCTGACTCTGGTCACCACGCGTTGTGTTTCTTCCAAGATTGGAGCTGTTGCCTCACCGCAGCCGCTCAACCAGTTACGCTTGACGACCATAGCGAGTTGGTCCCACTCCTTCCCATCCCGAACAGGACAGTGAAACGACTTTGCGCCGATGATAGTGGACGGACGTCTGTGAAAGTAGGTCATCGTCAAGCTTTTATTCCGC
>NZ_JCBAMT010000162.1:0-3115 GCF_059760445.1 Achromobacter sp. D7-1
ACCCTGGCCTTGTGCCGGACGCGAGCGGCCGCCATTGCCGTTGCCGCCACGGCCGCCATTGCGGCCGCCGCCGCCGCGCGGGCTGCGGTTGTCTTCATCGCGTTCCTGGCGGTCGAAAGCCGCGGCGCTGGTGGCGGGCGGGGTCCAGCCTTCCACGGGCTTGCGCTCGATGGTCTTCTTGATCAGGCGCTCGATGTCCTTCAGCAGCTTGATTTCGCTGTTGTCGACCAGCGAGACCGCGGCGCCGGTGGCGCCGGCGCGGCCGGTGCGGCCGATGCGGTGCACGTAGTCTTCAGGCACATTGGGCAGTTCGAAGTTGACCACCTGGGGCAGCTGGTCGATGTCCAGGCCGCGGGCGGCGATGTCGGTCGCCACCAGCACCGTCACGGTGCTGTCCTTGAAGCCGGCCAGCGCGCGGGTGCGGGCCGATTGGCTCTTGTTGCCGTGGATGGCGGCGGCGGTCAGGCCGTCCTTGACCAGCTTTTCGGCCAGGCGGTTGGCGCCGTGCTTGGTGCGGGTGAACACCAGCACCTGGTGCCAGCCGCTTTCGCGGATGATGTGGCTGATGAGGTCGCGCTTGTGGTGCTGTTCCACCATGTGCACGGTCTGGGTGACCAGCTCGGTGGCGGTGTTGCGCGGGGTGACCGAGACTTCGCCCGGGTTGTTCAGCACGCCGCGCGCCAGGGTGCGGATCTCGTCGGAGAAGGTGGCCGAGAACAGCAGGTTCTGACGTTGCTTGGGCAGCAGCGCGAGGATCTTGCGGATGTCGCGGATGAAGCCCATGTCCAGCATGCGGTCGGCTTCATCCAGCACCAGGATCTCGACGCCGGACAGGTCCACGGTCTTCTGGCCGCAGTGGTCCAGCAGACGCCCGGGGGTGGCCACCAGAATGTCCAGCGGCTTGCGCAGCGCGGAGATCTGGGGATTGATATTGACGCCGCCGAACATCACCATGGAGTTCAGCGGGGTGTACTTGCCGTAGGTCTGCACCGATTCTTCGACCTGCGCGGTCAATTCACGCGTCGGGGTCAGGATCAGGCAGCGCGGGCGGCCGGGCTTGCGCAGCTCGGGCTTTTTCTGCATCAGCAGGTGCAGGATGGGCAGCGTGAAGCCGGCGGTCTTGCCGGTGCCGGTCTGGGCGGCGGCGAGCAGGTCGCCACCCTTGAGCACCTGGGGAATGGCCTGGGCTTGGATGGGCGTGGGCGCGGTGTAGCCGGTTTCGGCAATGGCGCGCAACAAGGAATCAGCCAGCCCAAGGTCGGCAAAAGGGGTAGAGGTAGTCAAAACAACTCCAGCGGCAGCCCGTCGCTCAAGTTGAGAGACTCCAATCCAGGCGGACGAATAAAGGAGAAAGGGAAGCGCCCTGATGGGCGAAGCTTGGCAGCGAAGGGCCTAGCGGACGTGCGCAGATTGGCAAAACGCACTGGCGGATTGTAGCTGATGTGGCGTTGCAGCACCTGCTGGCCGGGACGGTTCTGTATCAATAAGCAACACATTGCAGCGCCTTTGCACTAAATAAGTGTTTTCCCTAGGCTGCAATCCCTATAATCCGTCCGCTTTCATCCATTTGAAGAATAAAGGATCGCAATGAAAAAATCGGCAATAGTGGGCGTAGTCGTCGCGCTGGGCGCAGTGTGGACCGGCACGGCTTGGTATACGGGCCAGAAGGCCGAGGCTTTCGTCAAGCAATCGATCGAGCAGGCCAACCTTGAACTGAAGAAGGTTGGCGAAAAATGGGGTGTGACCCCCGTCGTTGAGCTAGTCTCGTTCGAGCGTGGCGTGTTCACGTCCACCGAGCGCTATCGCGTGAAGGTCACCGAGCCCGCCGCCGATGGCAAGCCGGCCATCGAACACGAAATCGTGTTCGTCGAGCACCTGGATCACGGTCCTTTCCCGCTGTCGAACCTGAAGTCCGGTTCGTTCGCGCCGGCTATGGTTGCCAGCCGCTTCCAGCTGGAAGAGACGCCCCTGGTCAAGGAATGGTTCGCCGCCGCCAAGGGCGCGGTGCCGCTGTCCGGCGCCTATAGCGTCAGCTACGCCAAGAACATCAGCGGCAACTTCGACATGGCGCCGGTCGAGTTCGCCAAGGACGCCAACAGCCTGAAGTTCTCGGGCATGAAGGGCGACGTGACCTACGCCACCGGCAGCAAGCACGGCACGGTCGCGCTGAAGGCCGACAGCCTGACGCTGGCCGGCCAGTCCGAAGAAAGCGACATCGTCAGCATGGCCATGACCGGCCTGACCCTGACCAGCGACATGACGCCGGCCTCGAACGACATGTACGTGGGCAGCCAGAAGGTCGCGCTCAAGAACTGGACCATCACGTCCAAGGAAAAGCCGCCGGTCCAGCTCAAGGACACCGCCATCACCGTCGACATGACCGAAGCCAACTCGCTCATGGGCGTGAAGATGGCCATGGATTTCGGCATGATCAACGTGCAGGAAAAGGACATGGCCGGCGTGAAGCTGGTGCTGGACGCGCAGAAGCTGGATTCGAAGGCCTTCAAGGCGCTGAACGACGTTTATGAAGCCGCTTCGCGCCGCATGATGCAGAGCAAGGGCGAAGAGCAGTCGCCCCAGTTCACGGACGAAGAAATGCAGGTCGTCAAGACCAACGTCGACTTGCTGCTGGCCGGCAACCCGACGCTGGCCGTGTCGCCGCTGGAAGTGCGTACCGCCAACGGCACGTCGACCTTCAACCTGGACCTGGACATGGCCAAGCCGGCATCGCTGGACGGTGAGTTTGCCGACACGCTGAAGCAGGCGATCCGCAAGCTCAACGCCAAGCTGGTGCTGTCCAAGGGCAACCTGAGCGACCTGATGGCGATCGAACCCCAGGTGCGCGGCGTGCCGGCCGAGCAGGCTCAGCAGACCGCCAAGGGCCAGGCTGAAATGGTCGGCACCATGGCTACCGCCATGGGCATGGCCAAGGTTGAAAACAACAACATCGTGACCTACCTGAACTACGCCGACGGCCAGGTCGACTTCAACGGCAAGAAGATGCCGGTTGAGCAGTTCCTGATGATGGTCATGAGCGGCGCGATGGGCGGCGCCCGCTAAGCCGGACGCATCACGCACCGGCAGGTATCGAAGGCCGCCGCGCCCTGGGCGCGGC
>NZ_JCBAMT010000163.1:0-2748 GCF_059760445.1 Achromobacter sp. D7-1
GCGCCGGCCCATGTGCCGGCGCCACGGCCTCGCGCCACGCGCCATCTCGCCATGACCGCCCGCCAGACGCCCGCCGCCACGCACCGGGCCGAGGCGGGCGTCGTTCATTCCCTTCCCGTTTCGCCCGAACTGATCACGGCACTGCGCCGGGCCTTGCTGGCTCTGCCTGAGCGTCCACCGCGCATCGCCGTGGCGCTCAGCGGCGGCGCCGATTCGGCCATGCTGGCCGTGCACGCGGCCGCCTTGGTGCGCGAGTTGGGCATGGAACTGATGTTGTTCCATGTGCATCACGGCTTGCAGGACGCCGCCGATGCATGGACGCAGCATGTGCGCACGCTGGCGGATCTGCTCGCGCTGCCGTTGTCGGTGGCGCGGGTCGAGGTGGCCCAGGCCGCGGGCAAAGGGATCGAGGCGGCGGCGCGCGATGCCCGCTATGCCGCGTTGGCGCAATTGGCGCGAGAGCAGGGCGTGACGCATATCCTTTTGGCCCATCATCGCAACGACCAGGCGGAAACCGTCTTGCTGCGCCTGTTGCGCGGCACCGGTCTGGCCGGCATGGCTGCCATGGCGCCGGTGTCCAGGCGCGATGGCCTGCTCTACCTGCGCCCCTGGCTGGAAGTGGACCGCGACGCGATCCTGCATGCCGCGGATGCGGTGGCGGCAGCCACCGGCTGGCGTCCGGTGCAGGATCCCACCAATGCCGATCCCCACTACACGCGCGCCGCTCTGCGCGAATTGCTGGCCCCGGTGCTGGACGCCCGCTGGCCGGGGTGGCGCGGCATCGTCGCGCGGCACGCGCGGCACATGGGCGAGGCGGCCGAGATCCTTGACGAGGTGGCGCGGGAAGATTTCGCCACGCTCGACCCTTCCGGCGACGGCGCCAGCTTTTCGCTGCAGGCGTGGCGCGGATTGTCCGAGGCGCGCCAGGCGCATGTGCTGCGGCACTGGCTGGAACGCAATGGCGCCAGGATGCCGACCGACGCCAGGATGCGCGATCTGCTGCGCCAACTGCGCGGGCTGCACAGCCTGGGCCATGACCGCCAGTTGCGGGTCGAGCAGGCCGGCCACGTCATCCGCTGCCACCGGGGCAGGGTCTGGGTCGAACCCAGGGAGTAGGCGGGCTCGTCCCGCTTGGTGTCCCCCAAAAGTCGCGGTGTGGACGGAATTTTGCACAAGCTGCGCAAATTTTTACCGTCGCGCTAGAATATACGGCTTTGCCCGTCAACCTTTTGCGGCGGGTTCCCAGCCAGAGTACGAGATGTCCCTGATCGTTCACAAATATGGCGGTACTTCGATGGGCTCGGTCGAGCGCATCAAGAACGTGGCGCGTCGCGTCGCGAAGTGGCACGCTGCCGGCCACCAGGTTGTCGTTGTTCCGTCGGCGATGGCAGGCGAGACCAATCGCCTGCTCGGCCTGGCGCGCGAGATTACGCCCCAGCCCGACAGCCGCGAGCTCGACATGATTGCCGCCACCGGCGAACAGGCCAGCAGCGGCCTGCTGGCCATCGCGCTGCAGGCCGAAGGCGTGCCGGCGCGCAGCTATGCCGGTTGGCAAGTGCCCGTGCGCACCGACTCGTCCTTCACCAAGGCGCGCATCTCGTCGATCGACGACGAGCGCATCCGCGCCGATCTGGACGCAGGCCGCGTGGTCATCGTCACTGGCTTCCAGGGCATCGACCCCGAAGGCCACATCACCACGCTGGGCCGTGGCGGTTCCGACACCTCGGCCGTGGCCGTGGCGGCCGCCATCAAGGCCGACGAATGCCTGATCTACACCGACGTGGACGGCGTCTACACGACCGATCCGCGCGTGGTGCCGGAAGCGCGCCGCATGGCCGTCGTTTCCTTCGAGGAAATGCTGGAAATGGCGTCGCTGGGCTCCAAGGTCCTGCAAATCCGCTCGGTTGAATTCGCCGGCAAATACCGTGTGCCGGTCCGGGTCCTGTCCTCGCTGACCGACCCGCTTATCCCGCTCGCAGAAGAAATGGTCTCGGGCACGCTGATTACTTTTGAGGAAGACGAAAAAATGGAAGCCGCCGTTGTCTCCGGCATCGCCTTCAGCCGCGACGAAGCCAAAATCACCTTGCTGGCCGTTCCGGACAAGCCCGGCATCGCCTTCTCCATCCTGGGTCCGGTCGCCGCCGCCAACATCGACGTCGACATGATCGTGCAGAACCAGTCCGTGGCTGGCACGACCGACTTCTCGTTCACGGTCAACCGCAACGAGTTCGCCCGCGCCGTCGATCTGCTCAAGCGCGAAGTCATCCCCGCCGTGGGCGCGCGTGAACTGTCCACCGACGAAAAGGTCGCCAAGGTCTCCATCGTCGGCATCGGCATGCGCTCGCACGTGGGCGTGGCCAGCCTGATGTTCCAGACGCTTTCGCAAGAAGGCATCAACATCCAGATGATCAGCACCAGCGAGATCAAGACCTCGGTGATCATCGACGACAAGTACATGGAACTGGGCGTGCGCGCGCTGCACAAGGCCTTCGGCCTGGACCAGGCGCCTGGCGAAAAGGCCTGATATAAGACTCCGGCACGATTTTTTTTGCGATGTACGCCCGATAGCGGGCAAGAGTGAAAAAAGTCGTGCTAGAATCTCGTTCTCTTCGGAGATGTGCCCGAGAGGCTGAAGGGGCTCCCCTGCTAAGGGAGTATGTGGCTAAAAACTGCATCGTGGGTTCGAATCCCACCATCTCCGCCAGATTCTCTCCGATCTGGCTTCGGTCAGCACCGGAGATAAAAAAC
>NZ_JCBAMT010000164.1:0-2249 GCF_059760445.1 Achromobacter sp. D7-1
GGGTCGCGCCAGGCTGAATCGCGGGAGATCGATCGCGATTCAGGCCGGCGCGGCAGGGCTTACCACTGCGAACCGGAGAAGCGCGAGCTGGCGGCGCGGGCCTTGTTCATCGATTCGTTCACTTCGTCGATGAAGGAGAACACGGCGGCAACAGCTGCCACTACGGCCTGGCCGGCTTTCTTCAGGCCGGTCAGCGGGTGGGAATTCGGTTGGTTCTCGAGGGCGCCGCGGAGCAGATCGCGCTCCAGCGCATCGGTCAGGCGGGCAGTGTGGTTCAGGGTCAGTTCGCTCATGGTTTGCTCCAGTCCGTTTCGTCTTGGTGTAAACCATTATAGGGATAACCCTAGGCTCTATGCAACGCTATTTTTAGGGTAAACCCCTATATGTTGTAAAAATGTTTATTTCCCAGGGACTTAGCCGCGATTGCGCAGGGCGCGGGCGGCGTCAGCCAGCTCTCCGGCGGTCAGTCCGATGGGGCCGACCCCCTGGGCCACCAGGGCGTCGGCCGCCGCGCCGTGCAGCCACACGGCTCCGGCTACGGCTTGTTCCAGAGGCAACTTCTGGGCGATCAGGGCGCCCAGCATGCCCGCCAATACGTCCCCGGTTCCAGCGGTGGCAAGCCCCGGATTGCCGCTGGTGTTGACCTTCAGCCCGCCGTCCGGCGAGCAGACGACGGTGCCGGCGCCCTTCAACACGATCCAGGCCCGGTAGCGCTGTGCCAGTGTCCAGGCGGCGCCGGGGCGGTCGGCCTGCACCTCGGCCGCGCTGATGCCCAGCAGGCGGCCGGCCTCGGCCGGGTGCGGCGTCAGCACCACGGGACCGTCGCCCCAATTGGGCTGGATGTCGCCGCGCGCCAGCAGATTCAGTCCATCCGCGTCCAGCACCAGCGGCGCGCCGCGCCGCAGCACGAACAATTCGGACAGCGCGTTGGCGGCCAGGGCGCCCGTTCCTATGCCGCATCCCGCCACCCAGGCGGTGACGCCCCAGTCCTCTTCCAGCAGCGAGCGGGCATCGCGCAGCATCAGTTCGGGCTGCAGCGGATCGCAGGCGAGCGGCGCGGCCTCCTGGGAGAAGCCGACCAGCACTTTGCCCGCGCCGGTCTTCAGAGCGGCGCGCGCGGCCAGCAGGGCTGCGCCCGTCATGCCGGGGCCGCCGCCCACCACGCCCACCGTGCCGAAACTGCCCTTGTGGGTGTCCTGGCCGCGCGGCGCGAACAGGGCAGGCAGGGCGGCGCGGTCGATGGTGCCGCCGGTGGACGGGGCGCTAGTGTTCATGGGCTGAGGCTCCTGGGAAAATCGGCGTGGCGCGATGGCGCGTATCTACTATAGTGCGCCCAAACCGGCCGGCATCCGGCCCGGCCCCCAGACAAGACGATGTGGAGACAAACATGAGCGACATCACGCTGGAACACTATTCCGCCTATGAGTCCCTGAAGCTGCGCCGGCATCCCGGCGGGGTGCTGGAAGTGATCATGGGCGCCAAGGGCGGCAAGCCGGGCAAGCTGTCCACCGCCGATGACCGCATGCACCGCGAGCTGGCCGACATCTGGCGCGACATCGACACCGACCCCGACACCCGGGTGGTGGTGATCCGCGGCGAAGGCAAGGGCTTTTCGGGCGGGGGCGACCTGGATCTGGTGCAGCAGATGGCCGACGATTTCGACGTGCGCACCCGCGTTTGGCGCGAAGCCCGCGACCTGGTCTACAACATCATCAATTGCAACAAGCCCATCGTGTCCGCCATGCACGGCGCGGCCGTGGGCGCGGGCTTGGTGGCGGGCTTGCTGGCCGACATCTCCATCGCGGCGCGCGACGCGCGCATCATCGACGGCCATACCCGCCTGGGCGTGACGGCCGGCGATCATGCCGCCATCGTCTGGCCGCTGCTTTGCGGCATGGCGCGCGCCAAGTACTACCTGATGCTGTGCGAAACCGTGACCGGCGAAGAAGCCGAGCGCATCGGTCTGGTGTCGTTGTGCGTGGACGAGGCTGAACTGATCGGCCGCGCCTTCGAAGTCGCCAACAAGCTGGCCGCGGGTTCGCAGACCGCCATCCGCTGGACCAAGTATTCGCTGAACAACTGGCTGCGCATGGCGGGTCCCAGCTTCGATACTTCGCTGGCGCTGGAATTCATGGGCTTTGGCGGCCCGGACGTGCGCGAAGGGATCCAGTCCCTGCGCGAACGCCGCGCGCCGAACTTCCGGCCGGATTCGCCGTTCTGAGGTTGCGGATGGCGCGCCGGGGCAAGGC
>NZ_JCBAMT010000165.1:0-2091 GCF_059760445.1 Achromobacter sp. D7-1
CCGCCGCCGTGAGCGTGCCCCAGCTCTGCTTGGGTTCCAGTCCGCCGTCGACCAGTGGTGCAGGATCCGTGGGCAACACCACCGGGGCAAATACCGGCAGGCCGCGCTGCCAGCCGTGCTGCGACAGGAAGCTGCCCACGGACATGATCGCGTCGCGCGTGTTGTTGGTCAGGTCGATATGGCCGTTGTCGTCGCCGTCCACCGCGTAATGCATGACGCTGGTGGGCATGAACTGGGGCATGCCTATGGCGCCGGCGTAGGAGCCGCGCGTTTCCAGGTCCAGCTTGTCCTTCATGACCAGGGTCAGGAAATCCGCCAGTTGGCCGCGGAACATGGTGGCGCGCTCGGGCTTGGCCGGGTCCGGATAGTCGAAGGCCAGCGTGGTCAGCGCGTCCAATACGCGGAAATTGCCCATATTGCGGCCATACAGCGTTTCCACGCCGATGATCGAGGCGATCACGGGCGCCGGGACGCCGAAGCGCTGCGCCGCCTGGTTGAGCAGGTCGCGGTTCTCGTTGTAGAACTCCACGCCCCAGCCGATGCGCTTGGGTTCGACGAAGCGCGAGCGATAGGTCAGCCAGCTGCGCCAGATCTTCTTGCCCGGCGGCGACGGCGCGATCAGGCGCGCGACGGTGGCGTTATAGCGCGAACCGGCCAGCGCGGCGACCATGGGGTCCAGCGGCAATTGGCGTTCGGTGGCCAGGTTTTCGACAAAGGAACGGACTTCAGGCCGCAGCGCGCCATTGGCGCCCAGCGCGGCGGGACCGTCGTCCGCCAGTTCAGAACCAGGTGTCGGCGCGCTGGGTCCGATGCGAATGGGGGCCGGGGTTGATTCGGCGGCCGGCTGGCCGGCGGCGGTGTTGGTGGTGGCAGAGGGAGCGGTGGTGGAGCAGCCCGCCAGCAGGGCGGAAAGCGTTCCGAGTTGCAGTAAACGCCGACAGATGAACATAATCTTCCTTATGGAGACCATGTATCTTACCCACCCGGCATGCCGCTTGCATGAAATGGGCAGTTGGCATCCCGAAAGCCCCCAGAGGCTGGACGCCATTTCAGACCAGTTGCTTGCCAGCGGATTGATGCCCTACCTGGATGACCGCCAGGCGCCGCAGGCATCCCGCCATGACATATTGCGGGTGCACACTGTCCAGTATCTGAACAGTTTGCGCGAACATTTGCCGGAGCAAGGGTATTTCCCTATCGATCCGGATACCCTGATGAACCCTCACACCTATGAGGCCGCCCTTTACGCGGCGGGGGCGGGCGTCGCGGCGGTGGACGCCGTGATGGGCGGAGAAGCCCGTACGGCGTTCTGCGCGGTGCGGCCTCCCGGGCATCACGCCTGCCGTTCCCAGGCCATGGGATTCTGCTTTCTGAACAACGTCGCCATTGCAGCGCAACATGCACTGGACTTCCACGGCCTGTCGCGCGTGGCCATCGTCGATTTCGATGTGCACCACGGCAATGGCACCGAAGACATCTTCGCTGGCGACGACCGGGTGCTGATGTGCAGCTTCTTCCAGCATCCCTTTTTTCCAAACAGCGGCACCGAGAATCCGGCCTCGAACATGCTGAACGTGCCGGTGGCCGCCTATACCGGAGGGGCCGCGGTCAAGACTATCGTGACGGATACCTGGCTGCCTGCGCTGGAGGCGCACCGCCCCGAACTGATTCTGGTGTCGGCGGGTTTCGACGCGCACCGCGAGGACGACATGGGCCAGATGGGCCTGGTCGAGGCCGACTACGCCTGGATAACCGAACAGCTCGTGGAGGTGGCCGAGCGCCACTGCCAGGGGCGGATCGTCAGCACGCTCGAGGGCGGTTACAACCTGTCAGCCCTGGGCCGCAGCGTGGTTGCGCATATACGAGCGCTTGCGAAGCTGTAGAATCAAGAAAAAATTGTGCAATGCGATCCCGGCGCATGCCGGGTAATTATTTTCCATTTGGAGGCAGCGGGATGAAGGTATTGGTACCTGTCAAGCGCGTCGTTGACTACAACGTCAAGGTGCGCGTCAAGTCTGATCAAACCGGCGTGGATATCGCCAATGTGAAGATGTCCATGAACCCCTTTGACGAGATTGCCGTCGAGGAAGC
>NZ_JCBAMT010000166.1:0-1805 GCF_059760445.1 Achromobacter sp. D7-1
GGCGCCACCAGCAGGGCGCCCGCGATCTTGGCGCGCAGCGGCACCGGCAGCGCGGCGCTGATCAGGCAGCCCAGGCTGTGCGCAATCAGGAGGACGGGACTGCGGGCCTCATTCACCTCGGTGGCAAGCGCTGCAATCCATTCGCCGGGAGCCGGATGTTCCCAGTCGCGTTGCTCGACCCGGCGCGCATGCGGCAGCAGGGCCATCCAGCGCGATTGCCAGTGTTGGGGTCCGGAGTTTTTCCATCCGGGAACGATGATCGGTTGGAGTCTCATGGCGGCCATGATGCCGCGCGGCCTTAGTAACGCAAACGAATAAATCGTCTTTTGCATATACGCTGGCGGGCATAAGGGCGGGCGGCGAAGAATGCCGCAGCGCAATAATCGGACGGGTATCAAAGTGGTCCGAAACTGGCCTGGGAAGGGCTATTTTTCAGTGTATGCTTGCCGTGCAATCGCAATGCAACCGGGCGTGACCGGGGCCGAAATCCCTGCAAAGGGCAGTCCAGCAGGCATGCTTGGCCTGGAGATGATCCGGCGTCCGCCACGGTGCAAAAAACTAACGATTACAAATCATTAGAGGAGTCCACACATGAAGCCAGTATTTCGTCTGACCCCGGTCATCGCAGCGCTGGGCGTCGCGGCCGGTCTGGCGTTTGCCTCGGGAGCGCAAGCGCAAACCATCAAGATCGGCGTCGTCGGCCCCACCACCGGCGCGGTCACTCAGTATGGCGATATGGTCCGTGAAGGGGTCGATACCGCGGTCGAACGCATCAACGCCGCCGGCGGCATCAACGGCAAGAAGCTGGAAACCGTCGTGATCGACGACGGCTGCGAACCCAAGCAAGGCCCGGTCGCCGCCAACCGCGTCGTCAACAGCAAGATCGGTTTCGTCGTGGGCCACGTGTGCTCGGGCGCCACCATCGCCGCCGCCGATATCTACAACAACGAAGGCGTGGTCATGGTCACGCCCTCGGCCACGTCGCCGGCGCTGACCGACGGCAAGAACTACGAGTTCATCTTCCGCACCATCGGCCGCGACGACCAGCAAGGCCCCGCCGCCGCCAAGTTCATCCTGGACAAGATCAAGCCCAAGAAGGTCGCCGTACTGCATGACAAGCAGTCCTACGGCCAGGGCATCGCCACCGCGGTCAAGAACGACCTGGAGAAGGGTGGCGTGGCCGTCGCCGTGTTCGAAGGCATCAATGCCGGCGACAGCGACTACTCGGCCGTCATCACCAAGCTGAAGAGCCAGGGCGTGGACTTCGTCTACTACGGCGGCTACCACCCCGAAATGGGCCTGCTGCTGCGCCAGGCGGCCGAACAGGGCGTGAAGGCCAAGTGGATGGGTCCGGAAGGCACGGGCAACCCCGACATCAACGCCATTGCCGGCGACGCCGTCGAAGGCATGCTGCTGACGCTGCCGGCCGACTTCACCCAGAACGCCGCCAACGCCGACATCGTCAAGGCCTTCGAGGCCAAGAAGCGCAACGCCAGCGGCGCCTTCCAGATGACAGCCTACACGGCTACCCAGGTCATCGCCGACGGCATCAAGGGCGCGGGCAGCGACGACCCGACCAAGGTCGCCAAGTACCTGCACGCCAACTCCTTCGACACGCCTATCGGCAAGGTGTCCTGGAACAAGCAAGGCGACCTGACGAACTTCCAGTTCGACGTGTTCACCTGGCACAAGGACGGTTCCAAGACCGTCTACAAGTAAGTCCGCGAGCGGGCCTGCGGCCCGCGACACGGGCGGAACCACTCTGCGTTCCACGACATGCCGGGCCGGAAGCGACAGTCTTCCGG
>NZ_JCBAMT010000167.1:0-1804 GCF_059760445.1 Achromobacter sp. D7-1
GGTCCGCCCAGGCGGACCGCTCTTTTTTTTCTGTGCCGCGGACTATGGCGCAGGCGAATTTCGGGGGAAGTGCGGCACGCTGCGGTCCACGTGATGCCAGGATGGGGCCGAGTCGGTCCAGAGGCTGGCGCGGGCGTGGAACGCCTCCGGATCGTCCAGCGAGCCGGCCCGCACGATGTCATAGCCCTTGCCCGCCGAATTGCCGAACAGCGGGGTGCCGCAGTCCGTACAGAAGCTGCGCATGACGGTATGGCCGGATTCGCCGCGGTAGCGGTGCTCCTTGGGACTGCCGCGCAACAGCGTGATGGAGCCAGTCGGGAAGATCAATGCATGGGCCGGGGCGCCGCCGCTGGAATACTGGCAGTCCCGGCAATGACAGGTCGCCGCCGTGATGGGTTCATCGGTGATGGCGTAGCGGACGGCGCCGCACTGGCAACCGCCTGTCAGGTGCACTTGCGCGTC
The DNA here is from genome assembly GCF_059760445.1 of Achromobacter sp. D7-1. Lineage (NCBI taxonomy): Bacteria > Pseudomonadati > Pseudomonadota > Betaproteobacteria > Burkholderiales > Alcaligenaceae > Achromobacter > Achromobacter sp. D7-1. The sequence continues at coordinate 463 of NZ_JCBAMT010000167.1, forward strand.
GGCGTGGGCGCTGCGTTTGGGGGAAGCATCCTGCATACGACTCTGTCTCCGGGCTTGGGGTCAGCGCCGTGACGCCAGAGGCGGCCGGCGCGCATCATATAGGAGGCCAGAGCCTAACCCGGCCACCGGGCGGCGTCGAGGGGAGGCCCGGCAAAACCTGTCCATTTGCAGTAACCTATGCCCTTCGCAAGACCCGCGCGCGCCGCGCCGGCCTTGCCCGCGGTTCCCGGATTCCGTTCTACTTCCCGCCCTGGCGCCTGCCCGTGGCGGGAATCTTCATTATTGCCATAGGCCATTCCCGTGACTTCTGCTTTGCATCAATCCAGCATCAAGTCCTTGCCGCTGCTGGGCCGCGGTAAGGTGCGCGACATGTACGCGGTGGGCGACGACAAGTTGCTGATCGTCGCGTCGGATCGTATCTCCGCTTTCGACGTGATTCTTGACGACCCGATCCCCGGCAAGGGGCAGGTGCTGACCGAACTGACCGAGTTCTGGCTGCAGAAGCTGGCCCACATCCTGCCGAACCACTCCACCGGCATCAAGGCCGAAGACGTGGTGGCGCCGGATGAAGTCGACCAGGTGCGCGGCCGCGCCGTGGTGGTCAAGCGCTTGAAGCCCATCCTGGTGGAAGCGGTGGCCCGCGGCTACCTGATCGGCTCCGGCTGGAAGGACTACCAGGCCACCGGCTCCGTCTGCGGCATCAAGCTGCCCGCCGGCCTGCAGCAGGCCAGCCAGTTGCCTGAACCCATTTTCACGCCCGCCGCCAAGGCCGAATTCGGCATGCACGACGAGAACGTGGACTTCGCCCACGTGGTCAAGGAAGTGGGCCAGGAAATGGCCGAGCGCATCCGCGACGTGACTCTCAAGCTGTACGCCGAAGCCGCCAAGTTCGCGGCTACCAAGGGCATCATCATCGCCGACACCAAGTTCGAATTCGGCCTGGACGACGATGGCACGCTGTACCTGATGGACGAAGTGCTGACGCCCGATTCTTCGCGTTTCTGGCCGGCCGACGGCTACCGCGTGGGCATCAGCCCGCCCTCGTTCGACAAGCAATTCGTGCGCGACTGGCTGGAAACCCAGACCTGGGACAAGACCCCGCCCGCGCCGCGCCTGCCGCAGGACGTGCTGGAAAAGACCGCCGCTAAGTACCGCGAAGCCCTGGACCGCCTGGTCGCCTGAACGCTGCCGGCCAAGGAAAGTCCGCTCCTAGTGCGATCCGGATTTGGAAAATCCGGATCGCACTTCGGTTTTGTGAGGCAAGGTTCTTGAGTCGCCGGCGTCCGGACTGCGGGATTCCGATGCTCGCCCCGGTGGGGCTGCGCTTCGGATCCCTCCGCCC
>NZ_JCBAMT010000168.1:0-1797 GCF_059760445.1 Achromobacter sp. D7-1
GTATCGCCCCGGCGCCATTTTTCTTGTAGCGGCGAACCGCCTAGGCCAGGTCCAGCGTATCCAGGTCTACCGGCAAGGCGCGGTTCAAGGCGCTGGCCACCTTCACGCGCAAGGCGTTGGAGTGCGCGCGCCGGACCTCGCGCTTGACGTCCAGCAATTGCTGCGGATGCATGGAGAACTCGGTCAGCCCCAGGCCCAGCAACAGCCGGGTCATGCGCGAATCCCCTGCCATCTCGCCGCACACCGCAACAGGTTTGCCGGCCCGCTCGCCGGCGTTGATGGTGTGTGCGACCAGGCGCAGCACCGCCGGATGCAACGGATCGTACAGGGATGCCACGTCGTGGTCGCCGCGATCGATCGCCAGCGTGTACTGGATCAGGTCATTGGTGCCGATGGACAGGAAATCCAGCGCCTGCGCGAAAGGTTCGATGGCGATGGCGATGGCGGGCACCTCGACCATCGCGCCCACTTCCATATGGGGCGCGTAGGCCTGGCCACGCGCATCGAGCTCGCGGCGGGCGGATTCGATGGCTGCCTTGGTCGCCACCACCTCGTGCATATGGGCGATCATGGGAATCAGCAGGCGTACCGGCCCATGGGCCGACGCCCGCAAAATGGCGCGCAGCTGCGTCGCGAACATCTCCGGGCGCGCCAGGCAATAGCGGATGGCGCGCTGCCCCAGCGCGGGATTGGTGGCCACGGTGGCCTCGCCGTCCAGCGTCTTGTCCGAGCCTATGTCCAGCGTGCGGATGGTGACGGGCCGGCCGGCCATCACCCTGACCACCGACGAGTAGGCTTCGTACTGCTCTTCCTCGCCCGGCAAGTCCGGACGTCCCATGAAGAGGAACTCGCTGCGGAACAAGCCGATGCCATGCGCGCCGGACGCCAGCGCCAGCGCGGCTTCCTCCGGCAGTTCGATATTGGCGTGCAGCACCACGTCGATGCCGTCCAGCGTGACCGAGGGCTCGTCGCGCAGCAGGCTCAACTCGGCGCGCTCGTCGGCATAGGCCGATTGGCGGCGCCGGTATTCCTCGAGGATGCGGTTGGACGGGTTGACGATCACCGCGCCGGCCGCGCCGTCGATGATCAGCATGTCGCCGTCGCGGACCAGTTCGCGCACATTGCCCATGGCCACCACGGCGGGCACGGCCATGCTGCGCGCCACGATGGCGGTATGCGAAGTGGGGCCGCCCAGGTCCGTCACGAAGGCGGCGAACCGGCCGCCGCGCAGACGCAGCATGTCGGCGGGCGAAATGTCGTGAGCCACCACCACCAGCGCGTCGTCGCCGCCCATGTGGGACATGTCGGGCAGGATGGCCGAGGTGCCGGCCAGCACATGCAGCACCCGTTCGATGACCTGACGCACGTCGGCCCCGCGCTCGCGCAGGTACTCGTCTTCCATGGCGTCGAACTGCTGGCCCAGGATCTGCCCCTGCGTCGTCAAGGCCCATTCGGCGTTGTAGTGACGCTCGGCGATCAGCGCCAGGGTCTGTTCGGCCAGCAGCGGATCGCCCAGCAGCAGGCTGTGCACGTTGAGCATGGCGCCGAGCTCGCGCGGCGCATCTGCCGGCAAGGTGTCGGCCAGCTGCAGCAGTTCCTGCTGCGCCGAAGCCAGCGCATCGGTGAGCCGGCTGCTTTCCGCAGGCACGTCTTCGGGCGAAATGCGGTAGTGCGCGACCTCCAGCGCCGCCGCGCCCATGACGACCGCGCGACCAATCGCATAGCCCTTGGCGACGCCTTTGCCGTACAGACACACAACGGGGCTGGCAAAGCCAGCCCCGTTGTTGGGTGCATCAT
>NZ_JCBAMT010000170.1:0-897 GCF_059760445.1 Achromobacter sp. D7-1
TGCGCCGTCGCCGGCGCATGCCCCGCGCATGGGATTCAGGAATGGCGGCGGAACGACGCCAGGAATACGCCAGCCAGGATGAACAGCGAGCCGAAGGTCCGGTTCATCCAGCGGATGTGCTTGGCGCTGCGCAGCAGGCGCAGCACGCGCGCCGCCAGCAGCGTGTACACGCCCATGGCCACCAGGTCGGTAAACGCCAGCGTTGCGGCGATCGCTGCATATTGCTGCGTCAGCGGTAGCGCGGTATCCACGAACTGCGGCACCACGGCCAGCAGGAACACCGTGCCCTTGGGGTTCATGGTGTTGATCAGGAAGCCGCGCAGCACCAGTTCACGGATCGTGGCGGCCTTGGGGTCGCCGGAGTCCACCGTGACCGGCGCGGCATCGGTGCGGATCTGGCGCACGCCCAGATAGATCAGGTAGGCCACGCCCAGGTACTTGACCACGTTGAAGGCCATTTCGGAGGTGGCCAGCACGGCGCCCAGGCCTACCGCCACCACCACGAACTGGAACAGGATGCCCATGATCAGGCCGGCCGTGTTCCAGTAGCCGCGCGCGAAGCCGTATTTCAGTCCGGAGGACATCGCCGAGATCGCTCCCGCGCCGGGCGAGAACGAAATGGCCCAGGAGGCCAGGAAGAACGTCAACCAGGTAGATAAGGGCATGGCGCGGGTCCGTGGGTGGCGGTTGCGGTGATATTACTTGCTCAGCAGCGCAGCGCGCGGCGCGCCCGACGGGCGTCCGGAGCCGCCGTTGCCTGCGGGGCGGCCGGAGCCTTCCGGACGGCGATGGTTCTGCTGCGGGCGGCCCTCGTTGCGGCCGGCGTGGGCCGGACGGTCGGCGGGCTTGCCGTCGCGCGAGCCGTGGCTGGCGCGGCCTTCACCGCCAGCGCGGGCC
>NZ_JCBAMT010000171.1:0-803 GCF_059760445.1 Achromobacter sp. D7-1
ATTTGTTTCGTATTCTTGGTCTGAATAAATCCAAACCAGGTCATACGTCGCTACTCAAAGGAAGTGAGGTATGTTCTTAAACTTGACGTCTAAGGTACTTCACTTCTAGTGAGCACTTGATTTCATTATGCTTGTGGCCGGGGTTTAAAACCCAGTCACATTGCACTCGCATCAAGCGCCCACACTTATCGGTTGTTTAATTGTTAAAGAGCGGTACTGCTAAATTCGGTACTACTTACTGCATCTTGCTGCTAACTTTGCGCTTCGTCGCTTTCGCGAGATCGCTGTGTCAGCAGCAGAGAAACGAGATTATGAAGGAGTTTTTAGCGCTTGTCAAATCGTTGTCGCTTTTGTTTGAGTTTTTCAACTCGCCATCAGCACCATGATCTAGCAACTTACCGCCTAGACCCCTTCAGGTCCGCCAGGACTGTGTCCCAGCTTTTTCGTTTCCCTTAGCAGCTATCGAAATGCCGGGGTATACCCTGATCTTTCGGTAGCAGCCAAGCCGCGAACTATAACATCTTTTTGCAGCTCGTGCAGCTGGCTTCTGCCTAATCTGCATCTTCTACTGCAAACCCGCTGCTCTGCTGGATCTCTCCATCTTCACTGCGGTCGAGAACCTAGGCTCTCACTTATATATAAAGACAAACCCCCGCAGGGTTACCTGCGGGGGTTCGCGGAATAAAAGCTTGACGATGACCTACTTTCACAGACGTCCGTCCACTATCATCGGCGCAAAGTCGTTTCACTGTCCTGTTCGGGATGGGAAGGAGTGGGACCAACTCGCTATGGTCGTCAAGCGT
>NZ_JCBAMT010000172.1:0-747 GCF_059760445.1 Achromobacter sp. D7-1
TGGGTGTGGACGCCGCGCCGCGCCTGAAGACGCTGAAGGTCAGCGAGCCGCCCGCCCGCAAGGCCGGCATCAAGGTGGCCGATGTCGCGGCCCTGGTGGACAAACTCAAGAACGAAGCGAAGGTGGTCTGAACATGACGACGCTGGTTATTGCCGAACACGATAACGCCCAGCTCAAGGGCGCAACCCTGAACGCCGTCGCCGCCGCCGCCAAGATCGGAGGCGACGTGCACGTGCTGGTCGCCGGCGCCAACGCGCGCGCCGTGGCCGACCAGGCCGCTGCCGCCGCAGGCGTCTCCAAGGTCCTGCTGGCCGACGCGCCGCAACTGGCCGACGGCCTGGCCGAGAACGTCGCCGCCCAGGTGCTGGCGGTGGCTTCGGGCTACAGCCACATCCTGTTCCCGGCGACCGCCTCGGGCAAGAACGTGGCCCCGCGCGTGGCTGCCAAGCTGGACGTGGCGCAGATCTCCGACATCATCGGCGTGGAATCCGCCGACACCTTCCAGCGCCCGATCTACGCCGGCAACGCGATTGCCACGGTGCAGTCGGCCGACGCCGTCAAGGTCATCACCGTGCGCACCACCGGCTTTGACGCCGTGGCCGCGCAAGGCGGTTCCGCCGCAGTGGAAGAAATCGCCGCCGTCGCCGATTCGGGCCTGTCCACCTTCGTGGGCCGCGAAGTCGCCAAGAGCGACCGTCCGGAACTGGCCGGCGCGCGCGTCGTCGTCTCCGGCGGCCGCGGCCTGGG
>NZ_JCBAMT010000173.1:0-731 GCF_059760445.1 Achromobacter sp. D7-1
AAGGGCCCCGGCCCGCCGCCGGGGCCGCGCCCCCCCCCCGCCCGGCGGGCGGGCCGGGGGCGCCGGCCCGGGCGGCGGCCCCCGCCACTGCGGCGGGCAAGAAGGAAGGCCGCGGCAGCCAGATCGACGGCGGCTTCAAGGTGCCGTTTCCGGCCGCCGAGGTCTGGGCCTTCATGGTGGATCTGCCGGCGTTGGCCAGTTGCCTGCCGGGCGCCTCGATCGAAGAGCACGAGGGCGACCGGGTCAAGGGCAAGATCGCCATCAAGTTCGGACCCATGTCCGCCGCCTTCAATGGCGCGGCCCGCCTGGAACGCGACGACGCCGCCATGCAGGCGGTGTTCCGTGGGGCAGGGCAGGACTCGCTCAGCCAGTCGCGCGCCAACGGCGACATCACCTATCGCCTGGAAGCGCTGTCGCCCACCGAGACGCAGGTCCACGTGAACCTGCTGTATTCGCTGCAGGGGCCGCTGGCGCAGTTCTCGCGTTCCGGCCTGGTGCAGGACTTCGTGCGCCGGATGATCGCGGACTTCGGCAACAACGTCACCGCCCGGCTGCGCCGGCCCGCCGCCGCGGGCGAGGCGCCAGCCCAGGCCAGCTTCAATCCCACGGCCATGTTCTTCAGCGTGCTGTGGGCGCGCATCAAGCGGTGGTTCGGCCTCGGCGGTTGAACGCGCCCAGGGAGTGCCGGCGCCGGCTCTTATACACATCTCCCAGCCCCCGAGACAGAGGCA
>NZ_JCBAMT010000174.1:0-720 GCF_059760445.1 Achromobacter sp. D7-1
GGCGTCCGGCGCCTACGCGTTGCGCTGGCCGGCAGGCTGGCGCAATTGTTCGTCCACCACTTCGATCCAATGCCGCACCGGCGTGTCGGTGCCGCTTTGCAAATGGCCGATGCAGCCGATGTTGGCGGACAGGATCACATCCGGTCCGCCCGCGGCGATCGCGCCCAGCTTGCGGTCGCGCAACTCCAGCGCGATTTCTGGATTCAATACCGAATAAGCCCCCGCCGAACCGCAGCACAAATGCTTGTCGGCGAACGGCTGCAACGCGAAACCCAGATCCGCCAGCAGTTGTTCCGACAGCGGCCGCAGCCCTTGCCAATGCTGCAGCGTGCAAGGCGGATGGAAAGCCGCGCGCGTACCCGCCTGCAGCCGCGCGCGCAATTGCGCCGCATGCGGCGCAACGATTTCGGCTACGTCCTTCACCAGCGCCACGATGTCCGCGGCCTTTTGCGCATAGGCAGGATCGTGCCGCAGGTGATGCGCATATTCCTTGACCATGGCGCCGCAACCGGACGCGTTCATGACGATGGCCTCGACCTTTCCGTCCTGCAGCAGCGGCCACCAGGCGTCGACGTTGGCGCGCATCTGCGCCAACGCGTCGTCCTGGGCGTCCAGGTGGAAACTGGCCGCGCCGCAGCAGCCGGCGCCGGGGGCAATGCGCGCGCCTATGCCGACCGCGTCCAGCACGCGGATGGTGGCCGCATCGATGGTGGGCATCAT
>NZ_JCBAMT010000175.1:0-685 GCF_059760445.1 Achromobacter sp. D7-1
TGCTTGTGGCCGGGGCTTAAAACCCAGTCACACTGCACTCGCATCAAGCGCCCACACTTATCGGTTGTTTAATTGTTAAAGAGCGGCACTGCTAAATTCGGTACTACTTACTGCCTGCTCGCTTCGCTACGCCGCTTTCGCTGGCGCCGCGTTGTTTGCAGCAGAGAAACGAGATTATGAAGAAGTTTTTATCGCTTGTCAAGTCAGCGTCACATCCATCGTTACGCTTTCTTGCCTGCAACCTCTTCATGTCCGCCTCTCTTTAGCAGCTATCGAAATATCAGGGTTAACCCTAAGTTTTCGGCAACTGCCAAGCCCAAGACTATAACACGATTTTTGCAGATTGCGCAACTGGCTTTTGCCTAACTTGCTGCAATCCTTGCAATCACCGCGCACCGCTCATCTCTGAACGCTTTGCGGCAGACCTGGCTCGAATTTTCTTGCCCGACCTGTTGTGCTTGCTTGGCTTCGCGGTTCAAAACTGTCTGAACTGCGAAGGAGCGAGACTATAGCACAAGTTTTTCGCCTGTCATGACGCGCAGCCAAAATATTTGTTCTAGTCGCGGCTCTGACACCTGCCCTTTTCCGCCACGCGATGCTGCCTATATATAGATAGCGGACAAGACACGCCTCCCCCGGCAAGCACGCGGCCCCGTCCTCTCTATATATAGGTCTATATATAGAG
>NZ_JCBAMT010000176.1:0-637 GCF_059760445.1 Achromobacter sp. D7-1
TTTACCAGAAGTAGTTAGCCTAACCGCAAGGGGGGCGATTACCACGGTAGGATTCATGACTGGGGTGAAGTCGTAACAAGGTAGCCGTATCGGAAGGTGCGGCTGGATCACCTCCTTTCAGAGCTTAAGTGCTCGTGTTAAGCGTCCACTCTTATCGGTTGTTTGATATAGCTGGGATCAGTTGTAGGCTTGGGTCGAGGGAATCTTCCCTGGGTCTCCAACTACCTGACTGCTGATCCGAGAAGGTTTTGGGTCTGTAGCTCAGTCGGTTAGAGCACCGTCTTGATAAGGCGGGGGTCGTTGGTTCGAATCCAACCAGACCCACCAAGTATTCTGCGCATGCGGGATATGGGGGTGTAGCTCAGCTGGGAGAGCGCCTGCTTTGCAAGCAGGATGTCATCGGTTCGATCCCGTTCACCTCCACCATTGATTCTCAAAACTCACCTGGTGGTGATGTAGAGGCTAACTCATAGTGTCGTGGAAACGGCGTTATGAGTTAGGTTTTACCTGACAGCTATATTTGTTCTTTAACAATCTGGAAGAAGCACAACGAAAATGTACTTATCAAGTACTCGACGCAAGTCGATGAAGATAGGTACGGGTTGTGATTGCATTAATTTTGTTCCAAGTTCTCAAG
>NZ_JCBAMT010000177.1:0-594 GCF_059760445.1 Achromobacter sp. D7-1
CTCTTCAGGGGTGACGGTGTCCAGTTGCTTCTTCTTGGCCTTCATGATGTTGGGCAGCGTGACGTAGCGCGGCTCGTTCAGGCGCAGGTCGGTGGTGACGATGGCCGGCAGCTTCAAGGTCAGCGTTTCCAGGCCGCCGTCGACTTCGCGCGTGACCGTAACCTTGCCGTCGGCCAGCTCGACCTTGCTGGCGAACGTGGCTTGCGGCCAGTCCAGCAGCGCGGCCAGCATCTGGCCGGTCTGGTTGGCGTCGTCGTCGATGGCTTGCTTGCCCAGGATCACCAGCTGCGGCTGTTCCTTGTCGACCAGCGCCTTCAACAGCTTGGCCACGGCCAGCGGCTGCAGCTCGGCATCGGTCTGGACCAGCACGCCGCGGTCGGCGCCGATGGCCATGGCCGTGCGCAGCGTTTCCTGGCATTGCGCAACGCCGCAAGAAACCGCCACGACCTCGGCCACCGCGCCCTTCTCCTTCAGGCGGGTCGCTTCCTCGACGGCAATCTCGTCAAAGGGGTTCATGGACATCTTCACATTGGCGATATCCACGCCGGTTTGATCAGACTTGACGCGCACCTTGACGTTGTAGTCAACGACGCG
>NZ_JCBAMT010000178.1:0-438 GCF_059760445.1 Achromobacter sp. D7-1
CCGACACGGACGCGGTGAACGTGAGCCAGCTGAAGTCCGTGGCCGACAACGTCGGCAGCTTGAACGATCGTGCGGTGACCTACGACGGCCAGTCGGGAGATCCCAAGAACCTGATCACCCTGGCCGGACCTGCATCCACGGACGGCGGTGTGACGGGCGGCACCAAGCTGACCAACCTCGCTCGCGGGGCCGTGTCGGCCGCCAGCACCGATGCGGTGAACGGCGCACAGCTGCACGAAACGAACCAGGACGTGCAGCGCGTGGGCGACAGGGTGACGACCATGGGCGATACGGTAAGCAACATGGGCAACACCGTGACGAATCTGGGCGACACGGTAACAAGCATGGGCGATACGGTGACCAACCTGGGCGACACCGTGACGAACCTGGGTGACACGGTCACGAACATGGGAGGCACCGTGACCACGCTGGGCGACA
>NZ_JCBAMT010000179.1:0-419 GCF_059760445.1 Achromobacter sp. D7-1
ACCGTGACCACGCTGGGCGACACGCTCACCAGCCTCGGTGGCACCTTGGCGAACCTGACGGGTGACACGAGCGTGGCATACACGGACGCCAACGGCCTGGGCATCCGCTATGCGCGGACCAATGAGCATGGGCTGACGCCTAGCGATGCCTACGCCCAGAACCCCGGCAGCACGGCGCTGGGCTACAACGCGCGGTCCACGGCCGACGACGCGCTGGCGCTGGGCCGCGATGCCCAGGCCAGCCATGCGGGCAGCGTGGCGCTGGGCGCCAACGCGGTCGCCAATGGCGCGACGCTGGCCACGTCTGCATACCGGTCGGGTACGGCGGCGGTGGCTGGAGCAGCGCCGGTGGGCGAGGTGAGCATAGGCTCGGCGGGGGCCGAGCGGCGCCTCACCAACCTGGCCGCGGGCGCGTCCGA
>NZ_JCBAMT010000180.1:0-353 GCF_059760445.1 Achromobacter sp. D7-1
ACCGCAAGGGGGGCGATTACCACGGTAGGATTCATGACTGGGGTGAAGTCGTAACAAGGTAGCCGTATCGGAAGGTGCGGCTGGATCACCTCCTTTCAGAGCTTAAGTGCTCGTGTTAAGCGTCCACACTTATCGGTTGTTTGATGTAGCTGGCGTCAATATTTTGATGCCGCGTAGAGGCTAACTCATAGCGCTGTTCGCAGTGTTATGAGTTGGGTTTTACTCAACAGCTATATTTGTTCTTTAACAATCTGGAAGAAGCACAACGAAAATGTACTTATCAAGTACTCGACGCAAGTCGATGAAGATAGGTACGGGTTGTGATTGCATTAATTTTGTTCCAAGTTCTCAAG
>NZ_JCBAMT010000181.1:0-288 GCF_059760445.1 Achromobacter sp. D7-1
CCGATGCGGCCAACCAGGTCAAGTCCGACGACCTGGTGGTGCTCATCACCGACACCGCTCCTGAAGCCAAGCCCGACACCGCTTCCGTCACGGAAGACACCGCGCTGACCGCCACCGGCAACGTCATTAGCGGCACCGGTGCCGACACCCTCGGCGCGGATGCCACCAACGTCGTGGGCGTGGCCAAGGGCACGGTCGCCGCCGGCCAGAACGTCAACGGCAACGTCAACACCGCAGTCAACGGCGAGTACGGCAAGATCGTCCTCAAGGCCGACGGCTCCTACACCT
>NZ_JCBAMT010000182.1:0-264 GCF_059760445.1 Achromobacter sp. D7-1
CCGCCGGCGACAACTCCGTCACCGACAAGTTCACCGTCACCGTCACCGATGCGGCCAACCAGGTCAAGTCCGACGACCTGGTGGTGCTCATCACCGACACCGCTCCTGAAGCCAAGCCCGACACCGCCACCGTCACGGAAGACACCGCGCTGACCGCCACCGGCAACGTCATCAGCGGCACCGGCGCCGACACCCTCGGCGCGGACGCCACCAACGTCGTGGGCGTGGCCAAGGGCACGGTCGCCGCCGGCCAGAACGTCAACG
>NZ_JCBAMT010000183.1:0-259 GCF_059760445.1 Achromobacter sp. D7-1
CTGCTGGTAGGTGTAGGTGATCTTGCCGGTGGCGGCGTCGTAGCCGGTCAGCGTGAGCTTGCCTTCGGTGCCGTCGATGACACGCGGGGTGGTACCCAGCGCCTGCAGTTCGGCCACGGTGAGGGTGGTGTCGCCGATCTTGACGGTGGCCAGGCCTTCCGGCGCGGTGACGGTCAGTTCGCCGGTGACCGGCTTGGTGGCGTTCTCGGCGATGCTGATGTTGCCAGCGTCTGCGCCGTTGGCGTCGGGGACAGTCACG
>NZ_JCBAMT010000184.1:0-255 GCF_059760445.1 Achromobacter sp. D7-1
CCGACACCGCTCCTGAAGCCAAGCCCGACACCGCTTCCGTCACGGAAGACACCGCGCTGACCGCCACCGGCAACGTCATCAGCGGCACCGGCGCCGACACCCTCGGCGCGGACGCCACCAACGTCGTGGGCGTGGTCAAGGGCACGGTCGCCGCCGGCCAGAACGTCAACGGCAACGTCAACACCGCAGTCAACGGCGAGTACGGCAAGATCGTCCTCAAGGCCGACGGCTCCTACACCTATGAGCTGAACAACA
>NZ_JCBAMT010000185.1:0-255 GCF_059760445.1 Achromobacter sp. D7-1
TGTTGTTCAGCTCATAGGTGTAGGAGCCGTCGGCCTTGAGGACGATCTTGCCGTACTCGCCGTTGACTGCGGTGTTGACGTTGCCGTTGACGTTCTGGCCGGCGGCGACCGTGCCCTTGACCACGCCGACGACGTTGGTGGCGTCCGCGCCGAGGGTGTCGGCGCCGGTGCCGCTGATGACGTTGCCGGTGGCGGTCAGCGCGGTGTCTTCCGTGACGGAAGCGGTGTCGGGCTTGGCTTCAGGAGCGGTGTCGG
>NZ_JCBAMT010000186.1:0-255 GCF_059760445.1 Achromobacter sp. D7-1
ACCACCTTCGCTTCGTTCTTGAGTTTGTCCACCAGGGCCGCGACATCGGCCACCTTGATGCCGGCCTTGCGGGCGGGCGGCTCGCTGACCTTCAGCGTCTTCAGGCGCGGCGCGGCGTCCACACCCAGCTCTTCAGGGGTGACGGTGTCCAGTTGCTTCTTCTTGGCCTTCATGATGTTGGGCAGCGTGACGTAGCGCGGCTCGTTCAGGCGCAGGTCGGTGGTGACGATGGCCGGCAGCTTCAAGGTCAGCGTT
>NZ_JCBAMT010000187.1:0-255 GCF_059760445.1 Achromobacter sp. D7-1
AACGCTGACCTTGAAGCTGCCGGCCATCGTCACCACCGACCTGCGCCTGAACGAGCCGCGCTACGTCACGCTGCCCAACATCATGAAGGCCAAGAAGAAGCAACTGGACACCGTCACCCCTGAAGAGTTGGGTGTGGACGCCGCGCCGCGCCTGAAGACGCTGAAGGTCAGCGAGCCGCCCGCCCGCAAGGCCGGCATCAAGGTGGCCGATGTCGCGGCCCTGGTGGACAAACTCAAGAACGAAGCGAAGGTGGT
>NZ_JCBAMT010000188.1:0-253 GCF_059760445.1 Achromobacter sp. D7-1
TTTACCAGAAGTAGTTAGCCTAACCGCAAGGGGGGCGATTACCACGGTAGGATTCATGACTGGGGTGAAGTCGTAACAAGGTAGCCGTATCGGAAGGTGCGGCTGGATCACCTCCTTTCAGAGCTTAGTGCTCGTGTTAAGCGTCCACTCTTATCGGTTGTTTGATATAGCTGGGATCAGTTGTAGGCTTGGGTCGAGGGAATCTTCCCTGGGTCTCCAACTACCTGACTGCTGATCCGAGAAGGTTTTGGGT
>NZ_JCBAMT010000189.1:0-236 GCF_059760445.1 Achromobacter sp. D7-1
CTGCTGGTAGGTGTAGGTGATCTTGCCGGTGGCGGCGTCGTAGCCGGTCAGCGTGAGCTTGCCTTCGGTGCCGTCGATGACACGCGGGGTGGTACCCAGCGCCTGCAGTTCGGCCACGGTGAGGGTGACGTTGCCGATCTTGACGGTGGCCAGGCCTTCCGGCGCGGTGACGGTCAGTTCGCCGGTGACCGGCTTGGTGGCGTTCTCGGCGATGCTGATGTTGCCAGCGTCTGCGC
>NZ_JCBAMT010000190.1:0-234 GCF_059760445.1 Achromobacter sp. D7-1
CGCCCGGCACGCCATCGGTGTGGCCATTGATGGTGACCGTGATGGTGGTGGTGCTGACGTCGCCGTCGGCGTCCTTGATCGTGTAGGTGAAGGTGTCCTTGAGCTGTTGGCCATCGAGCAGCGCGTTGACGCGCGGGTCGTTGTTGTTCAGCTCATAGGTGTAGGAGCCGTCGGCCTTGAGGACGATCTTGCCGTACTCGCCGTTGACTGCGGTGTTGACGTTGCCGTTGACGT
>NZ_JCBAMT010000191.1:0-208 GCF_059760445.1 Achromobacter sp. D7-1
TTGATGGTGACCGTGATGGTGGTGGTGCTGACGTCGCCGTCGGCGTCCTTGATCGTGTAGGTGAAGGTGTCCTTGAGCTGCTGGCCATCGAGCAGCGCGTTGACGCGCGGGTCGTTGTTGTTCAGCTCATAGGTGTAGGAGCCGTCGGCCTTGAGGACGATCTTGCCGTACTCGCCGTTGACTGCGGTGTTGACGTTGCCGTTGACGT
>NZ_JCBAMT010000192.1:0-208 GCF_059760445.1 Achromobacter sp. D7-1
CCGCTGATGACGTTGCCGGTGGCGGTCAGCGCGGTGTCTTCCGTGACGGAAGCGGTGTCGGGCTTGGCTTCAGGAGCGGTGTCGGTGATGAGCACCACCAGGTCGTCGGACTTGACCTGGTTGGCCGTGTCGGTGACGGTGACGGTGAACTTGTCGGTGACGGAGTTGTCGCCGGCGGTGTGATCCTTGGCCGTACCGTCCTGCTGGT
>NZ_JCBAMT010000193.1:0-208 GCF_059760445.1 Achromobacter sp. D7-1
CAGCTCAAGGACACCTTCACCTACACGATCAAGGACGCCGACGGCGACGTCAGCACCACCACCATCACGGTCACCATCAATGGCCACACCGATGGCGTGCCGGGCGTGACTGTCCCCGACGCCAACGGCGCAGACGCTGGCAACATCAGCATCGCCGAGAACGCCACCAAGCCGGTCACCGGCGAACTGACCGTCACCGCGCCGGAAG
>NZ_JCBAMT010000194.1:0-205 GCF_059760445.1 Achromobacter sp. D7-1
GCGGTGTCGGGCTTGGCTTCAGGAGCGGTGTCGGTGATGAGCACCACCAGGTCGTCGGACTTGACCTGGTTGGCCGCATCGGTGACGGTGACGGTGAACTTGTCGGTGACGGAGTTGTCGCCGGCGGTGTGATCCTTGGCCGTACCGTCCTGCTGGTAGGTGTAGGTGATCTTGCCGGTGGCGGCGTCGTAGCCGGTCAGCGTGA